>JAEWPX010000167.1 GCA_023399375.1 Pseudomonadota bacterium
GGGCCGCCGCGCCAGCGCGGCCGCGTCCGGGAGCCCGGCCAGGGGCAGGTAGCAGGCCGCGGCGAGCAGGGCGATGGCGGGCGCGTCCGGGGCGGCGAGCGAAGCCGCGAGCACGGCGGCCTGGCGCTCCTCCGTTTCGGTCGCGGCGAACGCGTATTCGTTGATGTGGCACTGCACGGCCAGGGCGGCGAAAAAGCGCAAGGAAGCCGGATCGGTGCGCGCCTGCGGCCCGGCCGGCACGGCCAGGGCGAGCAGCGCCCGCCGCGCCAGGGTGCAGAACCGCTCCAGGGGCAGGGCGCACACAGGGCCGGATTCGAGCAGGGCGAGCAGCAGGGCGTTTTCGCCCAGGGCCGCCGGTCCCTGCGGTCCAAAGAGTTCTTGGGGTTCGATTTCACTGGGCCAAGCGGCGACGGCGCGCGCAAGGCACGGGCCGGTCGCGGGGTCGTGCTCCAGCGCCCGTGCGGCCGCCGGGGCCAGCCGTTCCGGCCGGTCCCAGGGCTCGGCCAGGGCGCGGGCGAGGCGCGGCGCCAGGAGGCCGGCCAGGGCCGCCGCCGGCAGGCGCGCGGCGCAGGCCACGAACAGCCGCTTGGCTTCGAGCCCCTCGCCCAGGTCCAGGGAGCGCTCGATCCAGGTCATGGCCTCCAGGGGGTCCGCATGGCGGGCAAGCAGGCAGTTCGCGAGCAGGTCCAGGGCCTGCGCCAGGTCCGGGGCCAGGGCGAGGGCTTGGCGCGCCGCGGCTTCGGCTTCGTGCACACGTCCGAGATCGGCCAGGACCAGTCCCCGGCCGGTGTGGGCGAAGGCGTAGTCCGCGGCGACGGCCAGCGCCCGCTCGTAGCTTGTCAGGGCCTCGTCCAGCCGGCCCAGGTCGCGCAGGGCGTTGCCCCGGTTGTACAGGGCCTTGGCGTGCTCCGGGCAAAGGGCCAGCGCCGCGTCGTAGCTGGCGAGCGCCTCCCCGGGCCGCCCCAGCGCCTCCAGGGCCCCGCCCTGGTTGGTCAGGGCCGGCAGGAAACCCGGGGACAGGGCGAGGGCTTTGGCGTAACGGGTAAGCGCCGCGGCGTTGTCTCCGGTTTCGGCCAGGGCAAGGCCGTAATTGACTTGCACTTCGGCGGCGTGGGGGGCAAGGTCCGCCGCCCGGGCCAGGCTTTCCAGGGCGTCCCGCGCCTGGCCGCGCGCCAGGCGCAGCGAGCCGAGCACGGCGAAGCCGAAGGCGTCGTCGGGGTGCGTCCTGGCCCATTCCCCTGCCCGCGTCTCGGCCTCGTCGTTTCGCCCGGCGCGCAACAATGCGGCGATGGCCTGTTTCGGGTCGCTTTGATGGTCCTGTGCCGCCGCTTGAGGATGCGCATGCATGGCAACCGCCCGGGCTTGGAATTTACGGAGATTACGTTCACGGTTACCAGAAGTCCCGTGATGTACCAAGTCGTTTTCCGTTCCCGGCGCGCCCCTTATTTCCGCGGGCGGGACTTTACGCCTGCGTGGGAGTGGGCTACCCAGGGAAATGGAGAAAGGCCGGCGCGCTTTCGCCGGCCTTGCGCGAACCCATGACAAGGAGGGACGGCATGGCGCAGGACGCCAAAGCCTGGAGCCCCTATCTGGCCGGCGGCCTGTCGGGGCTCGTTTCCGTGGCCTCGGTGCTGGTCGCGGGCAAATACCTCGGCGCATCCACGACGTTCGTCCGCGGCGCGGGCATGGCCGAGCGGCTCTATGCGCCCGAGGCCGTGACCACGCTCGCCTATTATCTCAGGGAAAAACCGGTCGTCGACTGGCAGTTTCTGTTCGTGTGCGGCATCGGCATCGGCGCGCTGCTCGGGGCCGTGCTGTTCCGGGATTTCCGCGTCCGGGCCGTGCCGGACATGTGGCGGGAGCGTTTTGGCGGCGAGGTGTGGCTGCGCGCGCTCGCCGCGTTTTGCGGCGGGGCCGTGGCCATGTTCGGAGCCCGGCTCGCCGACGGCTGCCCGAGCGGCCACGGGCTTTCCGGGCTGTCGCAACTGGCGGTGTCCGGGTTCGTGTCGGCGGCGGGCTTTTTTCTCGGCGGCATCGTCATGGCCAGACTCGTCTACGGGAGGGGCGCGAAATGACGCTTGCCTACGGACTGGTCACGGGCGTGCTGTTCGGATTCCTGCTCCAGCGGGGGCACGTGCTGCGCTACGACAAGCAGCTCGGGGCGCTGCGGCTCGTCGATATGACCATCGTCAAATTCATGCTCTCCCACATCATGGTGGCCATGGTCGGCATTTACCTGCTGCACGACCTGGGGCTGGTCAAACTGTCGCTCAAGGCCACGGCGCTCGGGGCCAACGCCATCGGCGGCCTGCTGTTCGGCCTGGGCTGGGGGCTTGTGGGCTACTGTCCCGGCACCTCGGTCGGGGCCGTGGCCGAGGGTCGTCTGGACGCGGTTTTCGCCATCGCCGGCATGCTCGTCGGCGCGGCGATCTTCGCCAGGGCCTACGACGCCTTGCTGCCCACGGTCTACGCCTGGGGCAATTACGGCAAGATCAGCCTGCCGGGGCTGCTCGGCGTCAACCCCTGGATCGTCATTGTGGTTCTGCTCGCCTGCTACGCGGGCATTATGCGTTTTCTGGAGCGCAAGGGACTCTGAGGTCGCGGCGCAACACCCATACAGGAGGAAACAGTATGGCGGTATTTCATTGCAAGAACGCGGACGACGTCCTGCGGGCCGTCAAGGATTACAACGTCTCCTTCATCCAGTTCTGGTTCATCGACGTGCTCGGGGTGCTCAAGAGTTTTCAGATCACCCCGCGCGAGCTCGAAAACGCCTTCGAGGAGGGCATGGGCTTCGACGGCTCCTCCATCACCGGGTTCACCAAGATCCAGGAATCGGACATGGTGGCCTTTCCCGACCCGACCACGTTCCAGCTCGTCGCCTGGCGGCCTTCGGACCGTCCGGTGGCGCGGCTTTTCTGCGACGTGAAGAATCCCGACGGCACGCCGTTCGCGGCCGACTCGCGCTACGTGCTCAAGCGCATGCTCAAAAAAGCCGCTGACATGGGATTCACCTATTACGTCGGTCCGGAACTGGAGTTCTTCCTGTTCGCCAATTCCTCCCAGCCGCAGATCCTCGACCGCGGCGGCTATTTCGACGCGCCGCCCCGCGACCTCGCCAACGACGTGCGCCGCGACATCAACTTCGCCCTGGAATCCATGGGCGTGGCCGTGGAATACAGCCACCACGAAGTGGCCCCCAGCCAGCACGAGATCGACCTGCGCTACCAGGAAGGCCTGATCATGGCCGACTACGCCCAGACCTACCGCGTGGTGGTCAAGGAGATCGCGCGCAAGCACGGCTGCTACGCCACGTTCATGCCCAAACCCCTGTTCGGGGAAAACGGCTCGGGCATGCATTGCCACCAGTCCCTGTTTCGGGGCTCGAAAAACGCCTTCTACGACGCCTCGGACCCCTACCACCTCTCCGGCGAGGCCAAGAGCTACATCGCGGGCCTGCTGCGCCACGCCCCGGAATTCGCCCTGGTCACCAACCAGTGGGTCAACTCCTACAAGCGCCTCGTGCCGGGCTACGAAGCCCCGGTGTACATCGCCTGGGCGCGGCGCAACCGCTCCTCGCTGGTGCGCGTGCCCATGTACAAGCCCGGCAAGGAGGCGGCCACGCGCATCGAGCTGCGCAGCCCCGACCCGGCCTGCAACCTGTACCTGTGCTTTGCGGCCATGCTCGGCGCGGGGCTCAAGGGCATCGAGGAAGGCTACGAGCTCGCGGCCCCCATCGAGGAGAACATCTTCAAGATGAGCGACGAGGAAATGGCCGAAAAGGGCATTTCCTCCCTGCCGGGCAGCCTGCGCGAGGCCGTGGATCACCTGGAGAAAAGCGAACTCATGCGCGAGGTCCTCGGCGACCACCTGCACACGGCCCTGCTCGACAACAAGAAGGCCGAGTGGGACGCCTACCGCACGCAGGTCACGGAGTGGGAGATCGAGCGCTACCTGCCGATCCTGTAATGCGGCGTTGCCACAAAATAACGAAGAGATGTGCGCAGGGGCCGTCCGCCGGGCGGCCCCTGCGTCCGTTTCAAGGAGTCCTTTCATGACCGGGGAACCCTGTCCCTGCGGCTCGGGCCGGCCCTACGCGGCCTGCTGCGGCCCCTTTCTTAACGGAGCTGTGCCCGCGCCCACGGCTGAGGCCCTCATGCGTTCGCGCTACACGGCCTATGTGCGCGCCGACTGCGACTACCTGCGCCGCACGCTTTTCCCGCGAAAGCGCGAAGGCTTCAACGCCGCGGCGACCCGGGACTGGTGCGCGGGCGTCGTCTGGACGGGCCTTGCCGTGTTGCGCACGGTGGATGGCGGCCCGAACGACGAGGCCGGGGTCGTGGAGTTCAAGACGGCCTTCACCAGGGGCGGCACGCCCCATATCCTGCACGAGGTGAGCCGGTTCCGCAAAAAAAACGGCGAATGGTTCTACGTGGACGGCGAGCCCGGCGGCGCGGCGCAGGAAACGGCCGGGACGCGGCCCGCTTCCAAGCCGGCGGCGGGGCGCAACGATCCCTGCCCCTGCGGCAGCGGCAGGAAATACAAACGCTGCTGCGGCGCGTAGCATGGCGTCCCTGCGAATGGGCGGCGGCATTTTCGAAGGGAAACGACAGGTCGAACGTGTCGCCCGCCAAGGCCCTGCCTGCTTCGCGGGCGCGGCGCGCGGCCCGAGGCGCGAACCATGCCGGCGACCGCTGCCCTGACCTTCGCCCATTCGACCCTGGCCCGGGTCCTGCGCCCGGGCGACGTGACCGTGGACGCCACGGCCGGCAACGGCCACGACGCGCTGTTTCTCGCCCGCCGCACCGCGCCGGGCGGCGTGGTCCACTGCTTCGACGTCCAGGCCGCGGCCCTGGCGCGCACGGAGAAGCTGCTCGCCGGGGCGGGACTCGCCGACGCGGCGCGGCTCCATGCCTGCGGCCACGAGCATATGCGGGAGGCGCTGCCGGCCGACGTGTGCGGCCGCGTGCGGGCCGTGGTCTTCAATCTGGGCTTTCTGCCCGGCTGTCCGGCCGGGGACGCGGCCGTGGTCACGCGGTCGGAGACGACCCTTGCGGCCCTTGCCGCGGCGCAGGCCGTGCTGGCCCCGAACGGCCTCGTGGCCGCGGTCTGCTACACGGGCCACGCCGGCGGCCGGGAGGAGGCCGCAGCCGTGGCCGATTGGTGCGCCGCCCTCGACTTCGCCGTCTGGCGCGCGGCCCGCTACGAACTCGCCAACAAGCCCGGCGACGCCATCATCGCCTGGCTCCTGGAACGCGCGGCCGCGAAAAAGCCTTCCTGACCTCACTGCGTCAAGCCCCAGAAAAACACAGACCCCCGCCGGGGAAGCGAGGGCCTGCTCAAGGAGGGAGGAGAGAGAGTGTCTCGTCTTGGCCGTTGCGGCGTGGTGCGCGCCGTTCCGACCAGGCGGCGGCCGGCCAGAGGGGTGACCGGGCCGCCGTCGAGTATGAACTAACCATCGTTCATGGAGGGGGCATGGCCGGTGCATGAACTTTGGGTAGGGTTGCGCAAAACGAAGCCCCCGCCGTGGGGAGGCGGGGGCTTCGCGTGAGGAGGGAGAGGTGGGCCATGGCCTTGGGCGGGAGGGGGACGCCCGCCATGGTGTTTCGCAACTCGGACGAGGACGGCGCGGGCCGGAGAGGGGAAGCCGCTTGCGCCGTCGATTGGGAAGATAGGGGCGGGCCATGGATCCTGCATGGCCGCAACATGAATTCTGGTTAGGAATCGCCCGCCCGACCCTGGCCCAAACGAAAGCCCCCGCCGGGGAGCGGGGGCTTTCCGTGAAGGAGGGGAGAGCGACCATGGGGCCTTGCGGAAGGGAGGGGCCAACCGCCGGCACAGGAAACAGAGGGCTTCTTTGGACTTCTTGGTTCGATCGACGCTGTCGCCTTGACCGATGAGTATCCATTAGGCCGGTGATATGGAGGGCAGGTTGCCGCAACATGAACTAAAGTTCATCTTCGCCTGCGCCGGCCGGCCGCCCGGCCCGGGGTCAGGCTGCGGCGCGGGAAAAGGCCAGGGTGACGCGCAAACCGGGGGCGTTGTCCTCAAGGCGCAGCGCGGCACGGTGCAGGCCGGCCACGGCGGCGACCAGGGACAGGCCCAGGCCGCTGCCCGGGGTGTTGCGGCTCGATTCCAGGCGGGCGAAGCGTTCGAGCACCAGCTCCCGGTGTTCGGCCGGCACGCCCGGGCCGGTGTCGGCCACGGTCAGTTCCGGGCCCGTGGCCGGCGCGGCCAGGGAAAGCGCGATCGCGCCGCCGGCGGGGGTGTACTTGACCGCGTTGTCCAGCAGGTTGGCCAGGGCCTGGGACAGCAGGTGGCGGTTGCCGGGCACGGTCACGCCCGGGGCCAGGGAGACGGTGAGCGTCAGCCCCTTTTCCTCGGCCAGGGGATCGTAGAGTTCGGCCACGTCCGCGGCGAGGCTCGTGAGGTCGATGTCGGTGAAGTCCTGGCGGCGCGCCCCGGATTCGGCCTGGGCGATGGTCAGGAGCGCATTGAAGGTCATGAGCAGGTTGTCTATCTCGCTGACGGTCGCTTCGAGCACGGCCCGGTATTCCTCCGGGGTGCGGCTTTTGGCCAGGGAGAGTTCGAGTCCGGCCCGGATGCGGTTGAGGGGACCGCGCAGGTCGTGGGCGATGTTGTTGGACACCTGCTTGACCCCGTCCATGAGCTTGGTGATCTGGTCGAGCATGGCGTTCAGGTTGCCGGCCAGCCGGTCGAACTCGTCGCCGGCCCCGCGGCTGGGGATGCGGCGGGTGAGGTCGCCGGCCATGATTTCCCGGCTGGTCTTGTTGATCACGTCGATGCGCTTGAGCATCCAGCGGCTGGTCAGCAGCCCCCCCACGCCGCCGAGCACCACCGTGAGCCCCAGGCCCCAGATGAGCGCGTCCATGATCAGCCGCTCCATCTTGAGGCGAAGCGACACGTCGCGCCCGACGAGCAGATGGAAGTTGCCGGGCAGCAGGAAGTAGCGCATGCGCACGCGCCTGGGCTCGAAATTTTCCGTATCCTCGAGCGTCGCGTCGAACCAGCCCGAGCCGGTGTCGCGGAACTTGGGCCACTCGGGCAGGTTGCCGGCCAGGGGATTGAATTTCCAGTCCGTGAGCAGGTAGACGCTCGAGCCGGCCTTGTCCTTGGCCACGCGGGACTTGATGACGCGAATCAGCCCCGTGAGCCCGAGCTGGCTGTACTGCTCGGCCAGTCCCTGGATCTCGGCGTTGATGGTCTCGTCGGTCTGGCGCTCCATGAAGCCGGCGGTGGAGGTGTAGATGAACCACAAAAGCACCAGCACCGACAGGCCGAAGGCGGCCATGTGCAGGATGGACAGGCGCAGGGTCGAGGAGCGCAGGAGCTTAGTTGGAATCACGCAGGCTGTATCCCGCGCCCCGGATCGTGGCGAGCAGGGGTTTGTCGTGGCCCTTGTCGATCTTCTGGCGCAGCCGGCTGATGTGCACGTCGATGACGTTGGTCTGCGGGTCGAAGGAATAGTCCCAGACGTTTTCGAGCAGCATGGTGCGGGTGACCACGTGCCCGGCGTGGCGCATGAGGTATTCGAGCAGGGCGAATTCCTTGGGCTTGAGTTCGATGGGCTTGCCGGCGCGCTTGACCGTGCGCGCCACGAGATCCATCTCCAGGTCCGCGAGCTTGAGCGTGGTGTCCGGCGGGTCGGCCCTGCCCCGGCGCAACAGCGCCTCCAGGCGGGCGAGCAGTTCCGCGAAGGCGTAGGGCTTGACCAGGTAGTCGTCGCCGCCGGCCCGCAGTCCCTTGACCCGGTCGTCCACGTCGCCGAGCGCCGAAAGGATGAGCACCGGCGCGTGGTTGCCGGCCGAACGCATGGTGCGCACGATGGTCAGTCCGTCCACGCCCGGCAGCATGCGGTCCACGATGACCGCGTCGTAGCTTTCCGCGGCCACGCGGTACAGGGCTTCGCGCCCGTCGGCCACATGGTCGGCGACGTAGCCGGATTCCTTGAGCCCCTTGACCATGTAGGCCGCGGCTTCCAGGTCGTCTTCCACGAGCAGCAGGCGCATGCCGGCCTCCTTTTCAGGTCGCGTCGGGCGGTTTTGGGCCGCCTTCCGCCGCAGCGGCCCCCCGGGCAGCCGCCCGGGCCAGGGCGGCGGTGAGTTCGCGCATGTCGATGGGCTTGGACACGTAGTCGTCGAAGCCCGCCGCGAGCATCCGCTCCCGGTAGCCCTTGACCGCATGGGCGGTCAGCGCCACCACGGGCACGGCCGCGGCCGGGCCGAACGTCGCGGCGTCGCGCAGCATGCCGAGCGTCTCCAGGCCGTTTAAGCCCGGCATCTCCACGTCCATGAGCACGCAGTCATAGGACGTTTCCCGCAGTATTTCCAGGGCCGCCTGGCCGGAATCCACGGCCGTGACGGCATGCCCGCGCCGTTCGAGCAGTCGCTTGGCCACGAGCTGGTTGATGGCGTTGTCCTCGACCAACAGGATATGCATGGCCGGGCCGTCGGCAGCCTCGGCGTCGAGCACGGCCGAAGGCTCCACGGCCCGGGTCGCCTGCTCCAGCATGACGGTGAAAAAAAACGTGCTGCCCGCGTCGGGCGCGGATTCGACCCACAGCCTGCCGCCCATCAGGGCGACGAGGCTTTTGCAGATGGAAAGCCCGAGCCCCGTGCCGCCCGCGCCGCGGGTGAGGCTGCCGTCGAGCTGGGTGAAGGCGTCGAAAATGCGGCGGTGCTTGTCGGCGGGGATGCCGACGCCGTCGTCGGATACGGCGAAAAGCAGGCACACGGAGGGGGCCTCCGGTCGTTCCAGGGGGCATTGCAGGGGAGGCGCGGTCTCCACGCGCACGCGCACCCCGCCGTCGCTCGAGAATTTGATGCCGTTGGAGACCAGGTTGCCCACGACCTGGAACAGACGGCCCGGGTCGCCGCGCAGCGCGTCGGGCACGTCCGGGGCGATGCCCAGGGAGAGGGCGACGCCCCGGCGGGAGGCCTGCTGGCGAAACAGGCGCAGGCAGCGGTCCAGGGTGGCCGAAAGGGAGAAGGGTTCGCGGACGAGTTCCAGCCGGCCGGCCTCGATGCGGGAAAAATCCAGGATGTCGTTGATGATGTCGAGCAGCGACAGGGCCGACTGGCGGGCCAGGTCGAGGTATTCGCGCTGCTCGGGGGAAAGTTCGGTTTGCAGGGCCAGCTCGGTCATGCCCATGATGCCGTTTATCGGCGTGCGGATCTCGTGGCTCATGGTGGCCAGGAATTCCGATTTGGCCTTGCTCGCGGCCTCCGCCCCCTCCATGGCGCGGGTGAGGCGTTCGCGGGTGCGCATGAGTTCGGTTACGTCCACCATGGCCTCGATGATGGCGGGCTCGTCGGGGAGCTTGCAGGCGGTCTTGTACATGACGCGCCGGCCGGAAAGGGTCATGACCGCGCACTCCCGGTCGCGCACGATGCCGGTGTCGGCGCGCAGGGCCGGGCAGGTTTCCTTGTTGCACAGATACGTCTTGCACGAGCGGCCGGTGGCGTCGTTGCCGAACAGGGCCGCGGCGGCTGGATTCTGGTATTCGAGGATGCGGTCGCCGTCCGGGGCCACGCGCACCTTGACGATGGGGATGGGCGCATTGGCGAGCACGGTTTCCAGGTTCCGGCGGGCGTGCGTTTCCCTGGTGACGTCGGTTGCCGTCAGCCAGACCCGGGCCGGGCCGGAGGCGTCCGCGGGGGCGCGTGGCTCGGCGAGGACCGACGCATGCAGGCTGCCGCCGCCCGGTCGCAGGAGCCGCAGTTCCAGGGTGGCGGGGTTGCCGGAAGCGAGGATGCGGGCGATACGGTCGCGGAAGGCGGCCTGTTCCTCCCGGAGGACGACCGCCGTGAAGGGCGTCCCGGCCATGTCCCCGGCCTCGCGTCCGAGCAGGGCCGCGGCCTTGCGGTTGGCCTCGAGGATGACGCCGTCGGCGTCCAGGGTGAAATAGGCGGCCGGCGCGAAGTCGTAGAGGCGGACGTTGCGTTCCCGCGTCTCGTCCAGTTCGGCCCGGACCCGGCGCAGGGCGTCGTTTTGCCGCTCGAGCGCGGCCTGGCTTTCGTGCAGTTCGCGGCGCAATCGGGCCAATTCGCCGGGGGGGGATTCTCCCGGCGCGGCCGCGCCGGCCGCGGACGCGGCCTCAGGGCGCGTGCGGTCGTTCCTGTCTTCGAAGCCTGGGCCGTCGGCCATGCGGATTCCTCCGGGCACTGCGAATATTGTCCGGGTGCGGACGCGCCCCAATTTCATAGAACAAGGGGAGGGTTGTTGGAAAGTGCCCCGGGGGGGCTTCGCGGCAGGCGGCCGGTTTTCTTTTGCCGGGCAAGAAGGTATGGACGGGAAGGCGCGGCATGCGCCCATCCCCGGACGGCTGTCCGGGCCCAAGGAGCGGACATGAAAGTGCTGGCGACGGATGGCAAGGGGCGTTTGACCGCAGCCGCGGGACGCGGGTTTGCGGCGGCGTGCGCCTCCCTGGCGGTGGTTCTGGCGCTTTGCGGCGCGGCCGCAGCGCAAAAGGCGGGAAACTACGCCTTCGGCGCGCTGCTGCCCCTGTCCGGGGCTCTGGCCGAGCGGGGCAAGACCTCCAAGACGGCCCTGGAACTCGCCCAGGCCGACATCAACGCCTACCTGGCCGCGAGCGGCTACGGCGGACAGGTGAGCTTCGCCGTGGAAAATACGGGCAGCTCCCCCCAGGAGGCACTGGAAAAGCTCAAGGCCCTGGCTTCCCGGGGCATCCGCGTGGTCGTCGGCCCCTACGACGACGACGCCGTCGAGGCCTGCCTGGATTTCGCCGACAAGAACAACATCCTGCTCGTCAGCCAAGGCAGTTCCCGGCCGTCCCTGGCGAAAAAGGGCGACAACCTCTTCCGCTTCTCGCCTTCGGACACCTACCAGGCCGAGGCCGTGACCAGCCTCATGCGCCAGGAGGGCGTGGCCGTGGTCGTGCCCCTGTGGCGCGGCGACCGCACGGGCGACGATCTGACGGTGCACGTCAAGGCGCGGTTCAAGCAGCTTGGCGGCACGGTCATGCCGGGCTCCCGCTTCTCCCAGGACCGCAAGGATTTCGCGCCCATCCTCGACGATCTCTCCCGACAGCTGGCCCAGGCGCAGAAATCCGCCAAGGGCGGCAAGACGGCGATCTATTTCGCGGGTGGCGAGGAAATCGTGCCCATCCTCAAGGCGGCGTCCAAGCGGCCGGAACTGGCGGCGGTCCCCTGGTACGGCTGCGACGGCACGGCCATGTACGATCCCATCGCCAAGGACCCGGAGAGCGCGGCCTTCGCCATGAAAGTACGTCTGGCGAGCCCACGCTACGGCGAGGGCGGGGCCAACGTCTATTCGCTGACGGAAAAGCGTATCCAGGACAAGACCGACGTGTTCCCCGACACCCAGTCCCTGGCGGCCTACGACGCGGCCTGGGCGCTTTTCTTCACGGCGCAGGCCGTGGGCGGGGCCGGGGATTTCGCCCGGTTCAAGCAGTTTTTGCCGCAGGTGTGCGAGCGCATGTACGGCGTCACGGGCTGGCTCGCCTTAAACGAGCACGGCGACCGCCGCGAGGACTGGGACTTCGATTTCTGGGTGCTCGGCAACGAGGGCGGCAAGTATTTCTGGCAGAAGGCCGCGCGCTACCAGTTCGAACCGGGCACGGCCAAGGAGCTCTTCCTGGGGTCGGGAAAGCGCTGATCCCGCGCCGTCCGGCAGTGTCCGCAAGGGGCTTTACGCGCCCGGTCCGTCATCCGGCAGGCCGGGCGTTTGCATTGCGGCGGACGGGGCCGGGGAAAATTCCTCGGCGGGCAGGCTCAGCCAGACGTCCGTGCCTTCGCCCTCGCGGCTGGTCAGGCACAGGCTGCCTTCCATGAGCGCCGTGAGCCTGCGCGTGATGGCAAGGCCCAGGCCCAGGCCGCCGAAAAGCCGCGTGGAACTCGCGTCCTGCTGGGTGAACGGGGCGAAAACGGCTTCCAGCTGGGCCTCGGCAATGCCGATGCCCGTATCCCGGACATGGACCAGCAGGCGGCGGCGTGCGTCCGGACGCAGATTGTCCCGCGACGGCGACAGGAAAAGGCGCAGCGCGGCTTCGCCGTTCTCGGTGAAGCGCACGGCGTTGGACACGAGGTTGGCCATGACCTGGCCCAGGCGCGCCGGATCGCCGACCAGGCGCTCGGGCAGGTCCGGTGCCACGAAGACGCTCAGGGCGACGCCGCGCCTGCGGGCCGCGACCGCATAGCGTTCGACCGTCTCGGCGGCCAGGCGGCGCGGGTCGAAGGGCTGGCGGCGCAGGAGCACGCGCCCGGCTTCGAGGCTGGCGTAGTCGAGCATGGCCACGATGACTTCGTGCAGGGTCTGCCCGGCGGCCAGGGCCTGGTCCAGGCCGGCCCGGGACAGGGGCGGCAGGGGCAGTTCGCGCAGGTGCTCCAGGATGCCGAGCACGATGTTGAGCGGCGTGCGCATCTCGTGGGAGACCACGGCCAGGAATTCCGTCTTGGCCCGGCTGACGGCCTCCGCCGCCTTGCGCGCCCGGGAGAGCTCCTCGGCTCGTCGGCGTTCGGTGACGTCCATGGCCAGGCAGACCACGCCTTCTTTTCGTTCCCCCCGACCGCACAGCAGGGCCAGGGACACGAGCACGGGCACGCCGCGTCCGTCCTTGCGCACGAGCGTCTTTTCGATGCCGGAAATGCCGCCGCCGGCCAGCAGATCCTGGTTGGCGGCGCTGTCCAGAAAGGCGCGCAGCGCATCTCCCGGCGGGAAGAGCGCCGCCGCGGGCATGCCCGCGGCCTCGTCCGGCGCGTAGCCGAGCATGTCCCCCCCGGCCCGGTTGAGCATGGTCACGCAGCCTTCCCGGTCCACTACCGCAAGGGCCTCGTTCATGTTGGCCAGGATGCTTTCCAAGGAGTGGTTGGCGCGGGTGAGCGCGTCGCGCGAGGCGGCGAGGTTCCCGGTCATGGCGTTGAAGGCCCGGGCCACTTCGCGCGCTTCGCTCGGGCCGTCCATGGGGGCGCGCACGCCCAGGTCGCCGTCCGCGGCCACCCGGACCGCTTCGGCCAGCCGGGCCATGGGCCGGGCGATGCCGCCGGTCCACCACATGGCCGCGACGGTGGACAGGAAGGCCGCCCCGGCCGCGATGGCGGCCACGAGCAGCCGCAGCCGCCCCATTTCCGCATCGATGGCCACTCGCCGCGGCAGGGCCACCAGGGCCGACAACCCGTATTTTCCCACGGGCGCGGCGGCGACGAGATGGGGTTGGCCGTCGAAATCCGCCTGGAGCGCCACCGGTCGCTGGCCGGCCAGGGCCTTGTCCAGGGCGGAACCCGCCGTGACCTTTTCGGGCAGGGCCGCAATGCCGTCGGTGAAAAGCAGCCGGCCCCCGGCGTCGGCCAGGACCGCGCCGCCGCCCTGGGTCAGGTGCAGGGCGAGCACGCCCTGGGCGATGGCCGCCACGGGCTCGGCGGCCAGGATCGCGCCCATGGGGTCGCCGAACGGCGTGCGCGCGGCCAGGGCCAGGAAGAGCATGGGGCGGCCGCCTGCGCCGGCCGGACGCAGGCCGTGGGCGATGCGCCCCGGTTCGGCCAGGGCTGCGGCCACCACGGGATCGGCGGCCAGATTCTCGACCCGGTCCGTGTAGCCCGTGCCCGAGGCGGCGTACTCGCGCCGGCCCTGCGGGTTGACGTAGGTCAGGGCGGTGAACGTCGTACGGTAGCGGTCGAACAGCGCCTGAAGCTCGTGGTAGTTGTTCGTTTCGTGGAACTCGGCGAACTGGCGGCTCGACATGAGCAATTGTATGGCGAACTCGCCCTGCCTGGCCGTCAGGGCCGTTTCCCGGGCCAGGGATTCTGCCAGCAGGCGGATTTTTTCCCGCTCCTTGTTTTCCAGGATGGAGGCGGCGACATGGAACACGCCGCCCCCAAGCGCCAGAGTCAAAAGGGCCACCAGCGCGAACTGGCCCAACAGCATCTGGTTCCTGAAGGAGCGCAGCATAGGGTGTCAGGGACTCGGCAGCGACACCGGCAGGGGCAGGCAGCCGTAGTTCGCCATGGCCGTGCGCGCGTCGGGCAGGGCCATGGCCTTGATGAAGTCGGCCGCGGCCGGGGAAAGGGGTGGTTTGTAGACCAGGGCGAAGGGGATGAAGATCCCGTAGGTTCCACGGTTTACGTTTTCCGGCGTGGGCGCGACGCCGGAAATGGCCAGGGCCCTGAGCTTCGTCCCGGTCATGGCCGATTTCGCGAAATACCCGATGGCTCCGGCGTTGTCGGCCGTCATGGCCACGGCTTCCGGCGTGGAGTAGGCGATGGCCTGCTCCCGGCAGCCCGGGTCCTCGAACCCGGCAATGGCGGCGTTAATGAGTACGCGCGAGGTCTCCGGGGTTTCGCGGCAGACCTTGCGGATGGGGCCGGCGGACGCGCCGAGGGCCGACCAATCCGCGACCTTGCCGGAAAAGACGTCGAGGATTTGCTCCTTGGTCAGGGATTCGACGCCGGTCACCGAGGGGTTGACGGCGAACACCAGCGGTGATCTGGCGAAGACGATTTCCGCGAGTCCCTGCGCCTTTTCCTCGTCGCGAAGGGGCCTTGCCGTGCGCGCCAGCTCGGCCTTGCCGGTGAGTACCGCCTTGATGCCGCCCGAGGTGCCGATGGAGTCCGGCACCTCGATGCGCGTTTCGGGAAATTCGCGCATGTAGCGCGCGGCCAGGATGCGCAGCAGTTCCTCGCTGTCGCCGGTGCCGACGATGACGAGGGGCGGCGCGTCCGCGGCCCGCGCCGGCGACGTGGCGCACGCGAGGCTGCAAAAGGCTGCGAGGACTGCGGCGAACAGGTTTCGACGGACTCTGGCAGGCGTTCTCATGCTTCCTCCGAAGCGGCGCGGCGCGGGGCGAGGAGGCTGCGGATCGTGGCCAGAAGGCCCCAGACCGCGGCCGTGGACGCCAGGGCGAAAGCGACGATCGCCGCGCGTTCCCGCTGCATGCCGGCCAGGGCGTCGGCGTAGCGCTTCGCCACGAAGCCGATGTCGAAGCGGTCGCCGAAGCGGGCCGTGTAGTCGGCCACGAGCTCCTGGTACTGGGCGTTCGGGTCCGGGCCGACGGGCGTGTCGTAGGGCCGCAGGTCCTTGTCCAGGGCGTTGGCCCACAAAAGGGCCAGACGCAGCCGGTCCTCGGCGAGCTTTTCGGGCGTGGGCCAGTCGCTTGCCGCCGCGCCTGCGGCCACGCACAGCCACAATGCCGCCAGGGCGGCGTACGCTCCGTTTCGGCCGAAGCCCCGTTTCATTTCCTGCGCCGCCGCGACGACTTGCGCTTGGGCGTGGGCAGGGCCAGCGGCGATTCGCCGCCCTCCACGAGCCCGAGGTCCACGGAAAGCCGGCCCATGTCCACGTTGGTGAGCTCCACTTCCACCGGCTGGCCCAGGCGGAAGCGCCGCCCGGTGCGCTCGCCGATCAGCTCGTGGCGTTCGGGGAAATAGGTGTAGTAGTCGTCGGACAGCGACGACAGGCGCACCATGCCCTCGGCCATGACTTCCTTGAGCTCCACCCAGAAGCCGAAATCGGCGATGGAGCCGATGACGCCGGTGAAGCGCCGGCCGACCTTGTCGGACAGGAAGTGCACGGTGACGCGCTTGAGGATCTCGCGTTCGGCCTCCATGGCCACGCGTTCGCGGCGGCTGATGTGCTCGGCCACCTTGGCCAGACGCGCCGCACGCTTTTCCGACACGGGCTTGCCCGCGAAGACGTTTTTGAGCGAGCGGTGGACCACGAGGTCGGCGTAGCGGCGGATCGGCGAGGTGAAATGGCAGTAGCAGGTCGAGGCCAGGCCGAAGTGCCCGTCGAGCTTGGGCGAGTAGGAGGCCTGCATCATGGTGCGCAGCGCCAGCCGGCTGACCAGGAAGTCGAGGTCCGAGCCGGAGGCCTCGCGCAGGACCATGGGCAGGTCGCCCGGGCCGGGGGACGGCGGCAGCTTCGTGGCCAGGTCCGTGGTGGCCAGGAGCTTGAATAGGGCCTCGACCTTGGTCGGATCGGACTCGGGGTGGACGCGGTAGAGCACGGGCGCGCCCTTTTCGGTCAGAAACCGCGCCACGGCCTCGTTGGCCGCGACCATGAACTCCTCCACGATCTGGTGGCCGAAATGGCGCACCTTGGGCCGGATATCCTGGGTCTCGCCCTGGAAATTAAAGAGGATTTCCGGCTCGGGCAGGTCGAAGTCGAGGCTGCCGCGCGCGCTGCGCACGTCGTGTATGGCCCGGGCCAGGGTCTCGGCCGTGGTCAGCATGGGCAGCACCGTGGCGATGTTCTGGCGTTCCTGCTCGTCGCCGAGCAGCAAGGCCCGGTTGACCTGGGCGTAGGTGAGGCGCGCCTTGGACTCGATGACCGCGGGGTAGAAGTCCGTGCGTCCGGGCAGGCCCTTGGCCGTGAAGTCGATTTCCGCGACCATGGCCAGGCGGGGCACGTTGGGGTTCAGGCTGCACAGGCCGTTGGAGATGCGCTCGGGCAGCATCGGCTCCACGGACTGGGGGAAATAGTAGGAATTGCCGCGCTCCAGAGCCTCGGCGTCCAGGGCGCTGCCTTCGGGCACGTAGTGGGAGACGTCGGCGATGGCCACCCACAAGGTGTAGGCGCGGCCGCGCTTTTTGACGTAGATGGCGTCGTCGAAATCCCTGGCCTTGGCTCCGTCGATGGTGACGAAGGGGATGTCGCGCAGGTCCTTCCTGCCGGCGAAGTCGGCCTCGTCCGGCACGTCGGGCAGCGCTTCGGCCTCGGCCAGGGCCTTGGCCGGGAAGGGGCCGGGAATGGCGTGGTTGAGCTTGACCAGCCGTTCCTGCACGGCCACGTCGCCCTGGGCGCCGAGCAGTTCCAGGCCCTTGCCGGAATAGAGCCTGTATTCGATCTCCTCGCCGATGCCGACGTTCATGATGTCGTCGGGGACGGGTTCGGGGTCGCCGGGGTTCGGGGGCAGGTAGTCCACCATGAAGCTCATGGTGTGGCGGCTGTCCGTGGGGCGGCACAGGAACAGGTCCACGGCCAGGCGTTTGACCACCCGGCAGGGCAGCTGCGACACGCCGCGCTCGATGACGCGGGCGACGCGGCCCTCGTGGTTCTTGTCCTTGCGCTCGCGGGTGACGGCGACGGCCACGCGGTCGCCGTGCCAGGCGTTCCCGATGTCCTTGGGGTGGATGAAGATGTCCTTGCGGCGCTTGTCGTCGGGGATGACGTAGCCCACGCCCGAGCGGCTGATTTCGAGCACGCCCGTGACGAGGCGCATGCTCTCCACGAGTCCCCAGCCCTTCTGGACGCGGATGAGTTTGCCGGCCTCGCGCAGGTCTTCGAGCAGATGGCGCAGGTCGTGGAATTTGAAGACAATTCCCTTGAGGCCGCGCGCCACCTCCTTGTCGGACAACGGTTTGCCGCTTTCGCGAAAAATGCGCAGCACGACGGCCGCGTCGAGGGTCGCGCCCTGTCCCTTGGGGGATTTCCCCCGTTTTCTCCTGGCTCCCATGTATCCTCCGGATGTGGCGCTCCTTGTGTCCTACCGTCCCGGGCGGCGCGGCACAAGCCCGCAGGCGCGTTGCCGGGGGCTTTCGACCGTGATATTTGGCAAAAAAAGCATAAATGGGGAGGCAAGGCCGCCATGGACGACGCACCCTGCCGGTTGCTCGGCGAAATACGCTATCCCGAAGAGTACTCCTACGAGCGGGTGGGGGAGATCGAGTCCGAGGCGGGCGAGGCCCTTGGCGGAGCCCTGGCCGGGCTCGACGTGTCGCGCCTGGAGCTTTTGCCCGGGCCGGAATCGTTGCGGTTCGAGGTCGCCTGCGAGGCCTGTTCCCCGGAAGAGGCCGCGGCCGTGTGCGAGGCGCTGTTGGCCCTTGCCGACGACGGGCCGCTCGGGCGGCTTGTCGTTGTGCGCGGCGTGGAAGAACCGATTTCGGTCTTCTACTTCACCTGCGAATCCCTGGACGAGGTTACGGTCGAGCGGCCGTAGCGCCGGCGTCGAGCCACAGCGGCAGGTAGTGCCGCGCGCTGTTGAGGCGCGCGTCCATCTCCAGGCAGCCGGGAACGAATTTCTCCACGACGGCCCAGAAGCGGGGCGAGTGGTTGAGCTCCACCGTGTGGCACAGCTCGTGGATCATCACCAGCCGGCACAGCTCCCAGGGCAAAAAGGCGATGGTGTAGTTGAGGCTCACGCGGCCCCTGGCCGTGCAACTGCCCCAGCGGGTGCGCTGGGCGCGGATGGTAAGCCCCGCGTAAGCGAGCCCGGTCTCGCGCGAGACCGCGTCCAGGGCCGGGCGCAACAGCTCCCCGGCGCGCGCGCGGCAAAACGCGCCGAGCGCCGCGCCAAGGGCCGCGTGGTCGCCCACGTCCCCGGCGACCACGAGCTCGCCCGGGCCGCGCGGCGTCACCACGCAGCCGGGCCGGTCCTTTCGCAGGTAGGAAAGGCCCCACTGCCGGGAAAAGGCCGTGAGCACGAGCCGTTTCGGCCGCGCCGCCGCCTCGGGGCGCGGCGAAAAGCCGCCTTCCGCGGCAAGACGTGCGAAGGTGCGCGAAATCCATTCCCGCCGGGCTTCCACGGCCTGCAGGAGAAACGCCGGCGCGATCCCCGCCGGCGCGACCACCTCGAGCCCCCGCCCCGGCAGCATGCGCAGCACGATGCCCCGGGCCCGGGCGCTCTCGCGCACGGACACGGGCAGCGCCGGCGGCAGCGCAAGGCCGATCAGCCGGGCCGCCTCCGCCGCGTCGAACGGTTTGCCGCGTCGCATTGCCATAACCTTTCAGGAGTATATCGCCCGGAACGGGCTTGTGTTCGGTCGCGCCAACGTCTACCTTCCCGGCAACCGGATAGTCGGTGGCCGCGCCGGTCGTCAAGCCGGCCAAGGGAGCATTTCCGTCATGAACCGCCTGCTGCGCTTGTGCCGTCCCCTCGTTCTGGTCCTGTTCGCCCTTGCGGTGTTCGGCTGCGCCAAGCCGACGCCGCCCGTCGCTCCCGTCGCGCCGCCGCCCAAGGTCGTGGGCAAGGGCGAGGTCGAGGACCTGCGCGTCCTGCCCCAGGATTTGAACGCCTACCTGCGTCCGGACACCGCCGACAAACCCCTCTATCCCCAGGAGCAGATCGGGCTGCGCATGGAGAATTTCGTCCAGGAATGGGCCGCTCCCTGGCGCATGGGCAAGCCGGGCTACGCGCGCAAGGCCGTGGAGGAGATCTTCCGCCGCTTCGAGAAGTCTCCGGGCTTCGCCGCGCCGGGCCAGCGCAATGCGCCGGAGTTCGCCGCCTCGTTGCACGCCGCCGCCGGCCTCGGCAGCTACCCCAATGTCGTGCGCAAGGCCGTGACCGTCAAAAACACCAACCTGCGCGGCATGCCCACGCCCCTGCCGCGTTTCGCCGACCCGAGCCTGCCCGGCGAGGGCTATCCCTTCGACTACCTCCAGCACACGTCCCTGCCGCCGGGCACGCCCCTGCTCGTCACCCACGCCAGCCGCGACGGCGCGTGGCTGCTCGCCGAATCCGCCCTGACCTTCGGCTGGCTGCCGGCCACGGACGTGGCCTACATGGACGATGCGGCCGTGGCCGCCTTTTCCACGACGAAGCTCGCCGCGGTGGTCAGGGACCAGACCGCGCTGCCCGAGGTCGGGCTCACCGTGGACGTGGGTGCGATCTTTCCCCTGGCCGGGCCGCCGGACCGCTCCGGCCTCACGGTCCTCGTGCCCGTGCGCGCCGCCTCGGGCGCGGCCGAGCTGCGCCAGGTGCGCCTGCCGGCCGGCGCGGCCGCGCCCATGCCCATGCCCATGACCCCGCGCAACGTGGCGGCGGTCGGCAACCAGTTCATGGGCAAGGTCTACGGCTGGGGCGGCATCGACGGCAAACGCGACTGCTCGGCGCTCACCCACGACCTGTTCGTGCCGTTCGGCATCTACCTGCCGCGCAATTCCGCGAGCCAGGCCGCCTACGGCGGTTCGGTGCCTTTGGGCGATCTGCCCAACGACCAGAAGGAAGCGACCATTTTGAGCCAGGGCGTGCCGTTCGCCACGCTGGTGTGGATGCAGGGTCACATTCTCGTCTACGTGGGCCAGTACAAGGGACGGCCGGTGGTCTACCACGACATGTGGGGATTCCACACCTTCAGCGAGGGAAGCCGCGACGGACGGCTGGTGATCGGCCGGGCCGTGGTCACGACGCTGCGGGCCGGGGAAGAGGTGCCGGCCGTGGGCCCGACCCATATTCTGCTCAACCGCGTGCGGTCCATGTCGATTCTGGCACGGCCGTACTGAACCGCCGCGCTTTTCGGCCGCCGGCCCGCCTGCGACGCGGGCGCGGGGCGCAGCCGTCCGGGAGGGGGCGGGGTTTGGCGCAGCGGCCGGCGCAGGGAGGAGAGGATGCGCAATATCCTGGGCTGGACGAGCCTTTGCTTCACCGCCGGTCTGGTCGGGGGGCTGGCCGGCAGCGTGCTGCTGTGGATGGCCGGAAGCTATGGCTGGACTGCGGCGATGCAGGTGAACCTGGTGCCGCAGTGGACCCTGGACTGGCTTTTTCCGCGGCTCATCTGGGGCGGCCTCTGGGGGCTGCTGTTCGTGCCCCGCTTCCTGCCGCGCTCCGTCTTCTGGCGTGGGCTTTGCGTCAGCCTCGCGCCGACCCTGGCCCAATTGCTCGTGGCGTTTCCGGAAGACCCGGGCAAGGGGCTGTGGGGCCTTGGCCTCGGCGCCCTGACCCCGGTGGTGGTCATCGTCGTCAACGCGGTCTGGGGCTGGGTCGCGGCCCTGTGGCTGGCCCTTGCCGACGACGCGCCCAAGGGCTTTTCGCGCCTGCGCTGAGGAGCCGTTCCCGGCGGGTCACAACGCCCGCTGGAAGATGCGCTCCACCACGCCGGCGTCCACGCGCAGCGGCGCAAGGGGCAACAGCATCCTGGACAGCGGGGAGCGCATCGTCATGCGCGTGAGCGCCGGCACGTCGGCCCCGGTGAAGTAGGTGGTCATGCGCGCCGGCTGGCCGATTGCCTCGAACCATTCCCGCAATCCGTTTTCCGCTGCCGCGGCCTCGCCGGGCAGGCCGCGCAGGCCCGGCACGATGGGGTGGAGCACCTCGGCCAGGGCCTCGGGCGCGGCCGGATAGATTTCCCGCAACACTGCCGGCAGGAGGAGGCCGAGCCCCTCGCCGTGGCTGATGTCGGCGTTGAGCGCGCTCATGGCGTGCTCCAGGGCGTGGCCCAGGTGCAGCATGCCCCGGTCGAAGCTCATGCCGGCGCTGGCCGAGGCGTAGAGCAGCCAGTAGCGCGCGGCGAGATGCTCGGGCTGGGCCAGCGCCGTGGGCAGGTAGGCGGCGATGAGCCGCACGGCTTCCTTGCTCAGGGTGATGGAATAGGGCGAGGCCGTGACGGCCGTGGCCGCCTCCAGGGCGTGGCTTAGGGCGTCGAGGGTCGTGAACAGGGTTTCGCGCGGGGGCAGCGAGGTCGTCAGGCTCGGGTCCTCGATGGAGTAGGCGGGATAGAGGTGGGGCGAGCGCAGGGCGGGCTTGTCCTCCCCGTCGGCTTGCGCCGCGGCGAAGCAGTCGCATTCCGAGCCCGACCCGTGGGTGGTGTTGACCGCGACGATGGGCAACGCGCCGCTGATGGGAACGCCTTTTTCGTAGAAATCCGAAGCTTTGCGCACGGGATGGCGCAGCAGCGCCGCCGCGGTCTTGGCCGTGTCGATGGCGCTGCCGCCGCCGATGCCGAGCACCGCCTTGGCCCCGAGTTCCCGGCCGAGCCTGGCTGCGGCTTCGCCGTTGGCGAAGGTGGGGTTCGAACGCACGCCGTCGTAGTGCTCGAAGGCCACGTGCCGCGAGAGCATGGGCAGGATGGCGTTCCACGCGCCGCTGGCCTTGTATCCCACGGCGTCCGTGACCACGAGCAGCCTGTCCTGGCCGGCGGCGGCCATTTCCCGCAGGATGCCGTCGAGCTGCGCCAGCGCGCCGACGCCGAAAAAAGTCTTGGGCCTTGTGGCCTGCAACAGGAACACCCTGCGGATGTCTATTTTGGCTTCCCAGCCGCCCATGTCGCGCCTCCCGGTTTGCGTTCCGTGCGGGCAGGTCCACGGCTTGCCGGGATGCAAGTGATCAATTCCCGTGCCATCAGTAATAGTTAAAATATTTCAAATTGTTATTGTGTTTCGTCCGGCGCGGCGTGGCCATATCACCCCGTCCGTCCGGCGTCGGGGCGTTTTTGCCCCCCTTTCGGGGTCGGCAAACGGCCCGGGGCGGGGGCTGGCGCGATTGGGTAAGAAGGAAACGCTGCCGGCGCACGGTGGGAATTGTTGACTCATAAAGGTTCTCCCTGTGAACGGTATCGGCGCAGAAAAACGGGCCGCCCCCCTGCGGGGGAGGCGGCCCGTATGCTCGTGTCGGAGAAGATTCGTATTTCCGGACTGTTACGGACTGACCGTGGTGGAGCGGTTGACGTCGGCGCTGTTTCCCTGGGGCCCGGTGTAGGTGGTGGTGTTGTTCCAGGTCTTGGTCGCCGGGTCCCACTGCCCCTGAGCGCTTCTGTTCACGGAGTTCTGGTTGGGGCCGGTGTAGGTGGCGCTGCGGTTGTAGCCGCCGGGCGTGCGCGTGGTGGTTGCGGCCCGCGAGGTCGTTGCGCCGCCGGGGCCGGTGGCGGTGCTGCCGCTGCTCCAGGTCCGGGTGGCGGGATTGTACTGCCCGGCGGAGTTGCGGGTGACGGCGTTGTTGTTGGGGCCCGTGGTCGTGGCGCTGCGGCTGTAGCCGCCGGGCGTGCGTACGGTCGTGGCCTCGTTGGTGGCGGTGTGGCCGCCGGGGCCGGTGACCGTGCTTTTGCGGCGAAACGCCTCGCCGGGGGCAGCCAGGGCCAGGCTCAGGCCAAGGGTCAGGGCCAGTACGGCGGCGGGACGCGCTATGCGCATGGGGCTTCTCCTGCGGGTTGGACGGCTTGGGTTGCGGGGGCGGGCAAGGACCCGCATCTCACATGCCTACAGCAGATGCCAAGGCCGTGCCAAGCGGGAGGTACGGCGCGCCGGTTGGAGCGATCAGGAGAGTTTTCTTTGCCAAGCGTAGTATTGCGTGCCGCGTGAGGGGACTTCTTCCGTGCCCTTCTCTTTGATGATATTCAAATTTTCATTGATGACATGCCCATAGCTCAACTTGAGGAAGCGCAGTTTCTCGCAGTCCTCGAATTCGGCGCACTGCCAGCAACCGTCGTATTGTTTTGATTCCACGCATTGCAAAGCCTTGCATTTTAACGTCTCGCCGCCGGTCGAACACCCACCGACCTCGCGGCAAGTCGTCTTGCATTGTATTTTGCTCATACCGTCGAGGACTTTCATGAATGTCGGCATGTCCTTGAAGAGGCCAAGCCTGTCGGAGAGCTTGCTGGGCGCCGCGGCATCGTCCGATTCCAGATGCGTTTTCATGGCGGCGATCGTTTTTTCATTGCTGCACAATGTCAAGAAAACATCCAGCTTCGAGTCGACCAGGAGTTGTTTCAGTTTTGCTGCGGTTTCGTAGATATCTTTCTTGTAGAACATGCAATCGCAGCAGGTTAAACCGCATGGGCAGACAAGTTTCTTGTCCATTTGGCCTCCAGTCGTCAGGCGGCGTTTCGAAAGCCGGGCGTGCGGCCTGGCGTCGTTTCGACGAAATAGCGTCAGTTAGTGCATGCCCTCGGGCATCTTGGAGCCCATGGGCGGCTTTTTCATGATCCACATGAGCACGGCGAGCCCGAGGAACATCAGGCCCTGGGCGTGGAAGACGTCGCAGAAGGCCATGGCGTTGGCCTGCTGGAGCAGGAGCTTGTACATGGCGGCCGAGGCCATTTGCGCCGCGTCGTGCACGCCCAGGAACTTGGCCTCGAGGTAGCTTTTTATCTGCGCGTAGGTCGTCTGGTAGGTCAGGTCGTAGGGGGTGAGGTTCTCGACCAGGCGCGCCTGGTGGAACTGCGCCCGGCGGGCGAGCAGCGTGGTGACGAAGGCCACGCCGAAGGAGCCGCCGAGGTTGCGCAGGAGATTGAACACCGCCGAGGCGTTGTTCATGCCCTGCTTGGGGATGTAGGCCATGGTCAGGTAGGACAGCGGCACGAAGAAAAAGGCGATGCCCACGGCCTGGATGTTGCGCGCGGTGATCGCCGTGCCGAGATCGATGCCCAGGCTGAACCCGGCCATGTTGAACAGGGAATAGGCGCTGACGAGGAGCCCGACGCACAGGATGAAGCGGGCGTCGATCTTTTGCGTCAGCTTGCCGACCACGGGCAGGATGACGAGCATGATGAGCCCGCCCGGGCCGAGCACCACGCCGGAAAGAAACGCCGTGTAGCCCATGAGGTTTTGCAGGTAGAGCGGCAACAGCACGATGGCCCCGAAAAAGGCGAAGAACCCGAAGAACATGACCACGTTGCCCATGGCGAAGCTGCGGTCCGCGAAAACCCGCAGATCGACGATGGGCTCCTTGATCCGCAGTTCCCAGACGAGGAAGGCGGTCAGGCAGACCGCGGCGATGACGGAAAGGGCCAGGATGAAGTCGTCGTTGAACCAGTCGTCCTGCTGGCCCTTGTCGAGCACGATCTGCAGGCAGCCAAGGCCCACGCTCAGAAGCGCCAGGCCGACATAGTCCACGGAATCGCCTTTCTTGCGCCGCTCCAGGTAGTCGGGGTCCTTGATGTAGAGCCAGATGAGCCCGATGGCGAGCACGCCCACGGGCACGTTGATGTTGAAGATCCAGCGCCAGGAGTAGTTGTCCGTGATGTAGCCGCCAAGCAGCGGTCCGAGGATCGGGCCGAGCACCGCGCCCATGGCGAAGATGGCCATGGCCAGTCCGCGCTCGCGCGGCGGGTAGGCCTCGAGCAGGATGGCCTGGGACATGGGCTGCAGGCCGCCTCCGCCGATGCCCTGGACGATGCGGAAGGTCACGAGCATGCCGAGGCTCGTCGCCAGCCCGCAGAGCATGGAGGCGACGGTGAAGACCACCACCGACAGCAGCAGGTAGTTGCGCCGTCCGAACACCTTCGAGAGGAACCCGCTGATGGGGATGACGATGGCGTTGGAGACCAGATACGAGGTGAGCACCCAGGTCACCTCGTCCTGGCCGGCGGAAAGGCTGCCCTGGATGTGCCCCAGGGCCACGTTGGCGATGGAGGTGTCGAGGATCTCGATCAGCGTGGGCACCATCACCGCCAGGGTGATCAGCCACTTGTTGGGGGCGCGTTCGCTCATGGATCAGTCGACGTGGATGGTGGGCACGACGCTCATGCCCAGGCGCAGCTTGGGCAGCTCGCCGTTTTCCTTGTCGAAGACGATCTTGACCGGGATGCGCTGCACGATCTTCACGTAGTTGCCCGTGGCGTTCTCCGTGGGGAACAGGGAGAAGACCGCGCCCGTGCCGGCCATGATGGAATCGACCTTGCCCGTGATCTCGCGGCCGGGGTAGGTGTCGACCTCCATGGTCACGCGCTGGCCGGGGTGGACGTTTTTGAGCTGCGTTTCCTTGTAGTTGGCCGTGACCCACAGCTCGTCCGCGTCGAGCGGCACGACGGTCATGAGCGCCTGGCCGGCGGCCACCAGCCGGCCGGATTCGATCTGCTTCTTGGTCACGTGGCCGGCCACGGGCGCGACGATGCGGGTGTAGCCCAGGTTGAGCTCGGCCTGGCGGACCTTTTCCCTGGCCAGTTCGACCCGGGCCTGCTGGGCCGCGGCTTCCTTGGTCTGGATGACGGCCTGATCCTCGCCGGTCTTGGCCAGATCGATCTGGGACCGCAGGCGCTTGATGTCGGCCTGGATGGATTCGAGGCCGCGCGCCGCGGCGGCGGCCTTGGCCTGGGCCGCGCGCAGTTCGGCCTCGTGGCCCCGGCGCTTGTTTTCGATGTTGTCGAGGTCGGACTGGGAAACCACGTCCTTGTGCCGCAGCTGGCTGATGCGGGCGTAGTCGAGCTTGTCCTGGTCGAGCTGGGCCTGGATCTGCGCCACGAGCTGGTCCGCGGCGTCGCGTTCCTTGACGGCCTGGTCCAGGCCGCGCTGCTGCGCTTCGAGCTGGGCCCTGGCCGAATCGACCCGGGAGGAAGTCTGGGACAGCTGCAACGGCACGCCGAGGTCCTGGGCGGCGAGCTGGGCCTCGGCCGCGGCCAGGTCGGCCTTGGCCTGGGCCAGGGCCACGGCGTAGTCCGTGGGGTCGAGCGCCACCAGCACGTCGCCCTTGGCCACGAGCTGGTTGTCGGTCACGGGCACCTCGTTGACGTAGCCGGCCACGCGCGGGGTGATGGGATGGACCCGGCCGTCGACGAAGGCGTCGTCCGTGGACACGAGCCCGCGGGCGTAGAGGTAGTAGACGAAGCTGACGACGACGAGCACGGCCACGACGCCGAGCACGAGGCGCTTGCGTTTGGACGGCGGGCCCTCGGGCTTGTGCTTGGAACGGAAAATCGGCTTCATGCGGGGTCCTTTGGTTCGGGCATGGCGTCCAGACGCGTTTCGATGTTGGCGAGGATGCGCCGCAGGTGGTCGCGGTCCTCGGGGGGGACGTCGGCAAAGGCCTCGGCGGCGTAGGCGCGCACCAGGGGCACGAGGTGTTCGACCAGGGTGCGGCCGTCCGGGGTCAGGAAGATGCGCTGGCTGCGGCGGTCGTGGGCGTCGCGGCGGCGCTCGGCCAGGGCCTTGCTTTCCAGCCGGTCCAGGATGCGGGTGATGCTGGTCTTGTCCTTGACCGAGCGCTCGCCGAGTTCCGCCTGGGTCAGGCCCTGACTTTCGTAGAGCCGGTAGAGCACCACCCATTGCTCCGGGGTGACGTCGTGCCCCGCCGACGTGAACGCGCGGCGCAGCCCCATCTTGAGGCGGTGGGCCGTGTGGCCGATGGCGTAGCCCACGGCGTTGTCCAGATCGTAGAAAAAAGGAGCGGTCATGCGTGCGCCTTGATTTGGTTGTCGCGCGGAAAATATCCATGCCAATCATTGCCGTCAAGGCAGGCGGCGCATTGCCGCCCCAGCACTGTTCTGGCAGTGTGCGAAGGCACGAGCGGGAGGAGGTTCGCCATGGAAGCGTTCAAGCGGCTGACGCGGGCCGTGGGGGACATGGTCCGGTTCAAGGACCGCGTGAAGCCCCGGCTGACGGCCCTGGAGATCTTCAAGTACGTGGGGCCGGGGCTGCTCGTCACGGTGGGCTTCATCGATCCGGGCAACTGGGCCTCCAACGTGGCCGCGGGATCGGATTTCGGCTACAAGCTCCTGTGGATGGTCTCGCTTTCCACGGTGATGCTGATCGTGCTCCAGCACAACGCCGCGCACCTCGGCATCGCCACGGGCCTGTGCCTGTCCGAGGCGGCCATGAAGCACCTGCCGCGCCCGGTGGCGGCGACGGCGCTCGGCACGGCCGTGGCCGCGGCGATCTCCACGGCCCTGGCCGAACTCCTCGGCGGGGCCATCGCCCTGCGCATGCTGTTCGGGATTCCGCTTGCCGCCGGAACCTGCCTGACCCTGGTCGTGGTCCTGTGGATGCTTTTCGCGAAATCCTACCGTCGGCTGGAAAAATACATCATCGGCTTCGTGTCGCTCATCGGGCTGTCGTTTATTTTCGAGCTGTCCCTGGTGCACGTCGATTGGGGCCAGGCAGTGGCCGGCTGGGTCACGCCGCGCCTGCCCGAGGGCTCGCTGCCCGTGGTCATGAGCGTGCTCGGGGCCGTGGTCATGCCGCACAACCTCTTCCTGCACTCCGAGGTGATCCAGAGCCGGCAGTGGAACCTGGACAAGCCGGAGATGATCGAGCGCCAGCTCAAGTACGAATACCTGGACACGCTTTTTTCCATGCTGGTCGGCTTTTGCATCAACAGCGCCATGATCCTGCTCGCGGCGGCGGCCTTTTTCAGCCAGCACATCTCTGTTTCGGAACTGGACCAGGCCAAGGCGCTGCTTTCGCCGCTGGTCGGGCCGGCGGCGGGGCTGGTGTTCGCGGTGAGCCTGCTGCTCGCCGGCGTGGCCTCGTCGGTGACGGCGGGCATGGCCGGGGGCAGCATCTTCGCGGGCATCTTCGGCGAGCCCTACGATATCCGCGACAGCCATTCGCGCCTGGGTGTGGTCCTCACCCTGGTCGGCGCGGCCGTGGCCATCCTGTTCGTGGGCGATCCGCTGAAGGGCCTCATCTGGTCGCAGATCGCGCTTTCGATCCAGCTGCCCATCACCATCCTGCTGCAAATCGGGCTGACCTCGCGCCGCGCGGTCATGGGGCCCTACGCCAACCGGCCGTCCACCACGGCCGTGCTGTTCGTGGTCGCGGCGGTGGTGATCGCGCTCAACGTCATGCTGCTCATCGACACGCTCGGCGGCTGAGGCGGCCGGCTCGGGCCGCGCGCGGCGTTTCGCCCGGCCGCGCGGGACGGCGCAGGGCGTCGCGCCCGCAATAAAAAACGCCGTCGTCCGGACCAGCCGGGCGGCGGCGTTCTCCCCTCACGAAAACCGGAAAGCTACTTTTTCTTGGCTTTCTTGCCCTTCTTGACGGGGGCGGCTTTGTCCGGGCCGGGGTAGTTGGTGACCATGCCGCCCATCTTCATGCACTCGTTGACGGTAGCGACCATGGAGGTCGTGCCGCCGACATTGCATTCCCAGGTGGTCTTGGGGGCCTTCTTGGCGACCTTCTTGCCTTTGGCGAAAGCCGGGGCGGCGGACAGGGCCAGCGAGAGCGCAGCAGCCAAAACGATGCACTTTTTCATGGGTTCCCTCCTCGAACGGAACTTTTTCAGGTGCATATAACGCTCTTTGGGGGAGTGCAAGCAACGCTGCGGGAAAATGAAAAAAGCACATGCGCGGAGCCGGTCGTTCGTATGGCGTTACATGGAAGTTTTTTAAGAAAGTGGGAGGGCAAGGAAACGTATTGGCGGAAGAGTGTTCGTGATGATGACTTGTTTTCTTGGTGAAATTAGGAATATCAAGGTAAAAACCTGATTGCGGCGAAGCCTGCTGCGGGAAATTACAGCATATAAGTGTGTATATTTGCGTTTATGTGGTAAAAATAATCAGGGGTAGGGCTTTGAACAAGGATATTTTTGATGCAATCGACTCTTGTCGTGTCGTAATGTTCGTGCGTCAATTGCGCAACATCAGGTAGATCGTGCTCGTCAGCAGGTCGTCGGCCGGATAGGCGCAGGCCAGTTGCGGCGGCGGGACGAAATCGCCCGAAACCCGCAGCGGCAGCGCCGACAGCACGGTCAGGCCCGAGGCCTGGGCGAAGTAGAGCAACTGGCGCACCGTCAGCCTGTTGAGGTCCAAAAACTGTTCGACGAGATGTTTTTTGAAGCTCGCGAAATCGTTTTTGGCGTAGAGCAGATCGCCCTTGTCGCTTTCCCTGGCGCCGTCTTCGGCCTCCCCGGCGCGGCTGGCGAACGCGGCCGTGCTTTCCAGCAGGTGGCCCCAGGGCGTGGGCACGAGGCGCTGCAGGTGGGAGCCGAACGGCGAGTAATAAAGCGGGTCGATCTGGATCAGGCAGTGCCCGCCCGGGCGCAGCACGCGGCGCAAGGCCGCCAGGGCGGTCCCCACGTCGCGCAGGTGCTCGAACACCGACCAGGAATACACCGCGTCGAAGCTGCCGTCGGCAAAGGGCAATGTGCAATCCGGCGCGACGCGCACGAAGGAGAGGGCTTCGGGCAGGGCGTCCATGCCGCAATTGGCTTTGGCCAGACCCGGCAGGTGGCGGAAGGAGGCGTTGATGTCCACCCCGACGACCGCGCCGACCGCGAACCGGGCGAGCCCCAGGGCCGTGATGCCGTCGCCGCAGCCGAAATCGAGGATGCGCGCGCCTTCAAGCGCCATGCGTTCGGCCAGAAAACCGTGAACGATGCGGGCGGCGTGTACGAAATGGCTTTCAAACCAGCTGTCCATGACGCCCCGCTTGCAGTGGAAAGTGCAACACGGGGCGTGCCTATCAGGAAGCGGCGCGAAAGTCATGCCGGGGCGTGCCCGATGCGGAGGCTCGGTTGTCCGGGAAAGGTGAAACTTGTGTAACTTGCCGCCGGATGCGAAGGGTGTTTCGCTTGATCTACGCAGGGAGGATGCCGATGCCTGAGGGAGACCGCACGGCGTTGCCAACCGGCAAGCGTCTGGCTTCGGTGGACTGCCTGCGCGGCTTGGCCGTGGCCGGCATGATCCTGGCCAACAATCCCGGGGACCGGCTCCATGTCTACGCCCCGTTGCGCCATGCCGCCTGGCACGGCTGCACTGCGGCGGACCTCGTTTTCCCGCTGTTTCTTTTTCTCGTCGGCGCAAGCGTCGCCCTGGCCGTGGACAGGGAGGCCGTGGCCGCCGGCCGTGCGCCCGGGTTCCGGCTCCGGGCGCTCAAGCGGGTGTGCGTGCTCTTTCTGCTGGGGCTTGCGGAAAACGCCTGGCTGCGCCTGAGCGTCGCCGAACTGCGCATCCCCGGCGTGCTGCAGCGCATCGCCGTGGTCTACGCCGTCGCAGCCTGGCTGCACGTGCGTTTTCGCTCGGACCGGACGCTTGTCGCGATCGTGGTCGGGACGCTGCTCGGCTACTGGCTGTTGCTCGCGTTGGCCCCGGTGCCGGGCCTGGGACAGCCGAGCCTTGCCCTCGAGGCCAACCTGGAAGGCTGGCTCGACCAGCTCGTGTTTGGCCGCCATATTTGGAAGGTCGGGACGCTCTGGGATCCCGAGGGCGTGCTGTCCACGCTGCCCGCCGCGGCGCTGGGGCTCGTCGGCGTGCTGGCCGGGCGCTGGCTGCGCCGGGGCGGGACGGCTGCGCCGCGCGTCGCGGCCGTCGGCGCGGCCATGATCGCCTTGGGCCTTGCCTGGAATGCGGCCTTGCCCCTCAACAAATCCCTTTTTACGAGTTCCTTCGCCTGCTTTGCCGGAGGCGTCGGCGTGACGCTCCTGGCTGTCGCCCACCGCCTGCTCGACGGCACGGAACGTGCCGTCGCCCTGGTCGCACCCTTGCAGGCGCTCGGGAAAAACGCCCTGGCCGTGTACGTCGCGGCCTCGCTTGCGGCCACGGCCCTGCGCAATATCACGCTGCCGGCCGGAGCGGGCGCGCGGACGAGCCTGCAAGCCGTCTGCTTCCGCGCGCTGTTCGGCGGCTGGTCCGACCCGTCTCTCGCTTCCCTGGCCTGGGGCGTCTGCTTTCTGCTGTTGGCCTGGATCGCGGCGGCGCTGCTCGCCGCGCGCGGGCTGACGATCAAGGCCTGACGGCGCGCCGGGCCTTGCGCCATGCACTCCCTCCCCGCCGGGATACGGTGGAAACCCGACCATGCAATTCGAGATTGCGAAGTGGGAATCCCGGTGGTATTCGAAAAGAATCCATTGTCGTCACCCTTTGGTTTTGATGGGAACGGATGCTGCATTCCGTCTGCATTAAAGTAGTTGTTGGCTCTGTTGTATAATGGCTCTGGCGGCGTATCGCTCGTGTTAATCGGTAGACAGTTTTGTTCGGCAGAGGAGAAAGTTTATGCAACTCAGATCGATCCAGACGAAAATTCTTCTTCTTGCAGGGAGTTGCTTGTTGGCGACCGCCGCGGCTCTTGTCGGGTATAACCTGTATACTTCGAGCAACTCCCAGGAATTTGTCTCGAAACGCGTGGGCGACCTGCTCGAACAAGAGGCGAAACGCAACCTGGCGACGCTTGCGGCCAACCAGGCCGCAGTCGTTCAAAGCGCCCTGGAAGAAAACCTCGTCACCGCCCGGACCATGGCCAAGGTGTTCGAGGTCGTGCGCGAACACATGACCCGGCTTGCCGCCAAGGACGGCATCCCGAATCCGTCGCGCGACATCCTCAACGACATCCTTCGTCGGGTGCTCGAGAACAATCCGAGCTTCCTGGGCGCCTATTCGGCCTGGGAACCCGATGCCCTGGACGGCCATGACAAGGACTTCGCGGGCAAGACCGACGCCGGCTACGACGCCACGGGCCGTTTCATCCCCTACTGGAACCGCGACGCCAACGGCAAGATCGCCCGACAGGCGCTGGCGGATTACGAAAGCCGGGAGGTCAACGACAACGGCGTGGGCAAGGGGGGCTGGTATATCGGTTCGCGGGAAACGGGCAAGGAAATCGCCCTCGACCCGCTGCCCTACATCATCCAGGGCAAGAAGGACTGGCTGGCCACGCTCAATGCGCCCATCAAGGAAAACGGCAAGTACCTGGGCTTGGCGGGCACGGACCTGCGGCTCAACTTCCTGCAGGATCTGGCCAAGAAGGTGGACACGAGCCTCTACGAAGGCAAGGGCGACGTGACCATCATCAGCCACATCGGCCTCGTGGTCGCCAGCAGCGAACATCCCGAAGCCATCGGTCAGCCGCTGAAGACGATCGTCAAGGATTGGGAAAGCATCAGCGCGAACGTGAAAGCAGGCAAGGCGATGCTCGACGTCAGCCCGGTCACGGGCGTCTACCGGGCCCTGGCACCCATCACGCTCGGCCGCACGGACCGCCCCTGGGCCGTGCTCATCCGCGTGCATCCCGACATCGTCCTGGCCGAACGCAAGGCGCTCGACGGCCAGTTGACGCAGCGCAACCGGGAAAACGCCATGTGGCAGGTCGGCGTCGGACTCGGCGTCACGGCACTGGCGCTCGGCGTGTTATGGCTGTTCGCCGCGAGTCTCGTGCGCCCGCTCAAACATGCGGCGGATTTTGCCGAAAAGGTGGCCGAAGGCGATTTCTCCCATACGCTCTCCATCAAACAGGTCGATGAAACGGGCGTGCTCGCCAAGGCGCTCTCGCGCATGGTCGAAAACCTCAAGCGCATGATCGCCCAGGCCGAAGGCAAGTCGCAGGAAGCCGCCGCAGAGGCGGAACGCGCGCGCAAGGCCGTGGCCGAAGCCGAAGAGGCGCGACGCCAGGCGGCCGAGGCCCAGCGTCAGGGCAAGCTCGACGCCGCGTCGCGCATCGAGGACGTGGCCCGCGCCGTGGCCCAGGCTTCCTCGGAACTCGCCTCCCAGGTCGACCAGTCCAAGGAGGGCGCGGACCTGCAGCGCCAGCACGCCGGCGAGACGGCCACGGCCATGGAGCAGATGAACGCCACGGTGCTCGAGGTCGCACGAAACGCCTCGGAGGCGGCCCAGGGCGCGGGCACGGCCCGGGACAAGGCCAAGGACGGGGCGGACGTGGTGCGCCAGGTGGTCGCGGCCATAAGCGGCGTGCAGGACCGTGCCGCCTCGTTGCGGTCCAACATGGACGAACTCGGCAAGCAGGCCGAGGGCATCGGCAACATCATCGGCGTCATTTCCGACATCGCCGACCAGACGAATCTGCTTGCGCTCAATGCGGCCATCGAAGCGGCGCGCGCCGGCGAGGCCGGGCGCGGCTTCGCCGTGGTCGCCGACGAAGTCAGGAAGCTCGCGGAAAAGACCATGACCGCCACGAGCGAGGTGGGCAACGCCATCCGCGCCATCCAGGCGGGCGCGCGCTCCAGCATCGATGGCGTGGAAGGTGCGGTCCGGGCCGTGGATCAGGCCACGGATCTGGCCAACCGCTCGGGCGATGTGCTCGGCGAGATCGTGACCATCGTCGAATGTTCCGCCGACCAGGTGCGCTCCATCGCCACGGCGTCGGAGGAACAGTCCGCGGCCAGCGAACAGATCAACCGGGCCGTGGACGACATCAACCGGATTTCCGAGGAAACGGCCGACGCCATGGCCCGCGCCGCCGGTTCCGTGGAAGAACTCGCTCACCAGGCGCAAAGCCTGACGCGCCTTGTCGATACGCTCAAGGCGGACTGAACGCGCGGCGCATAGGGTATAACGGGAAGGCGGCTGCGGCCGCCTTCTTTTTTGGGGCAATTCGCGGCAGGCGCGCGGCGTGCGGAACGTGGCCGCGTCAACAGAAACAGGGCGCCGCTTCCTCCGGCGGGAAGGGAAACGCGGCAACCGGAATCAGCGCCATTTTGTCTTGTCGAAGAGCCCCCGCTTGGAAAGTTCCTGGGATTTGTATTTGTCGAAGTCGAAATAACCGGGGACGGTCACGCCGTCATTGCTATTGGCCGCTATCGCGAAGATGGCCACCAAGGCAACGAGACCCACTGCTAGGCCGATAAAGATCCATTCCATGATACACGGTAGCAACGGGCGAGGCATATGTCACCAAGGAAGATGCAAGAGCCCCATGGCGCCTGCCCATATTTCCTGGTGATCGGAGCGGGAGAATTTCGCGGGCTGGGCTGGCGTCGCTTCCCCAAGGGGAGGTGACGACGTGCACCTTCTCCTGGCCGGGTACGCAGCGTAACCCGCGTAGGCGGGGAGGAGAGCCCGGAATCAGGCGGGAGAAGCCGTCGGCGGTGCGGGACGGACCGTGACCTTGTCCTTGGCCCCGCATTTGCGGCAAGCCAGGGTGTAGACGGTCCCCTCGGCGGTTTCGGTTACGGTGGTCGGTTTGACGATCTCCCCGCACACGAGGCACTTAAACCGTGGTTCCGCATCAGCGGTCGCCAGCGCTTGCTGCATGAATTTCATAGGTTGTCGTGTAAGCACTCCGGCCAAACCGGTCAATCCTGGTCTTTTCGGAGCGGCTGCAACGGAGATTGGCGTACCCCGCTTCACCCGTGTGGAACCTCGAATCCGGGGACAGAGGGAGGGCAACACCCGTCGCCAAAAGAAAAAGGGAGTCGAACCGTAGGCCCAACTCCCTGAATCTGCTGGCTCCCCGGGACGGACTCGAACCGCCAACCTAGTGGTTAACAGCCACCCGCTCTGCCAATTGAGCTACCGGGGAATGTCGAAGCGAGGTAGCCATCTATCCCGCGCGGGCCGCGGCGTCAAGGTTTTTTTGTCCGGGCGTGAAATTTTCGTCGCCAGCCGTGCCCGGGCCATTCTTGACGGCGTCACGCATTTCTCGTACCCAGATGCGCTTGCCCTTTCCGCAAAGCAACCACGCCTCAAGCAACGGAGAATCCCCGTGGGCACCGACGCGCCACGCAAAAAAGAATACAAGCTCCCGGTCAAGTCCAAGCGGGTGGAGGACTTCCGCCCCCTGCTCGAAAGCCTCGACGCCCGGGACGAACTCAACGAAGTCTTCAAGAACCGCATCGCCAAGGCTGTTCAACTCCTTGACGAGGGCGTTCCGTTGTACCCGAACGATTTCAAGAAGGTCGACGACATCGGCCGCGTCGTCGCCGGCCACGAGCCCCTGGACGAAGAGGCCCTGGCCAAACTGGACGAGGTGTTCTGCCTCGCCGGGCGCATCGTCTCGTTGCGCTCCTTCGGCAAGGTGGCCTTTTTCACCGTCCAGGACGCCTCGGGCCGGGTGCAGGTCTTCGCCGAGCGCGAAACCCTGGGCCAGGAAGCCTACGCCGTCTTCAAGAAGTTCGACATCGGCGACATCGTCGGCGTCACGGGCAAGCTCTTCCGCACCAAGACCGGCGAGCTCACCCTGCACGCCGCCACGGCCAAGCTCCTGACCAAGTCCATGCGGCCCCTGCCCGAGAAGTACCATGGCTTGAAGGACGTGGAGACGCGCTACCGCCAGCGCTACGTGGACCTCATCGTCACGCCGCGCTCCGTGGAGATCTTCAAGGCCCGCACGGCCATCGTGCGCGAGCTGCGCGCCTGCCTCGACAACGCCGGCTTCATGGAGGTCGAAACCCCCATGATGCAGGCCATCCCCGGCGGCGCCACGGCCAAGCCCTTCGTCACGCACCACAATGCCCTGGACATGGGCCTTTACATGCGCATCGCCCCGGAGCTCTATCTCAAGCGCCTGCTCGTGGGCGGCTTCGAGAAGGTCTACGAGGTGGGGCGCAACTTCCGCAACGAAGGCATCTCCACGCGGCACAATCCCGAATTCACCATGTGCGAGTTTTACTGGGCCTTTGCCCGGTACACCGACCTCATGGACCTGACCGAGCGCCTTTTCAGCCACATCGCCCGCACCGTGACCGGTTCGGACACCGTGACCTACCAGGGGCAGGAGATCTGTCTGGCCGAGGGAGCCTGGGCGCGCGTGCGCTTCCACGACTCCCTGGAAACCATCGGCGGCATCGCGCCCGAGGTCTACGAGGATTTCGACGCGGCCAAGGCTCTCGTGGAAAAAAGCGGCGAAAAGGTGCTCAAGGGCGAAAAGCTCGGCAAGGTCCAGGCCAAGCTCTTCGATATCTTCGTCGAGCCCAAACTCATCCAGCCGCACTTCATCTACCATTATCCCACGGAAATCTCGCCGCTGTCGCGCAAGAACACCGACGATCCGACCATCACCGACCGCTTCGAGCTCTTTATCGCCGGCCGCGAGATGGCCAACGCCTTTTCCGAACTCAACGACCCCGTGGACCAGCGCCTGCGCTTCGAGGAGCAGGTCCGCGAGAAGGAAGCCGGCGACGACGAGGCCCACCAGATGGACGACGACTACGTCCGGGCCTTGGAGTACGGCATGCCGCCGGCGGCGGGGGAGGGCATCGGCATCGACAGGCTCGTCATGCTGCTCACCGACCAGGCCTCCATCCGCGAAGTGATCCTGTTTCCGCTGTTGCGCCCAGAGGGCGCGCCGGGTTCATGAGCTTCGAATACTTCATCGCCAAACGCTACCTCCTGGCCCGCCAGAAGCAGGCCTTCATCTCGGTCATTTCGCTCATCTCCGTGCTCGGGGTGGGGCTTGGCGTCGCGTCGCTGATCGTGGTGGTGGGGGTCATGCAGGGCTTTTCCACCGAACTTCGCGACAAGATTCTCGGCATCAACGCCCATATGGTGGCGGCCGTGGCCGGCGGGGCGATCCACGACTACCGGGCCGACATGGCCAAGGCCGAAGCCGTGCCCGGCGTGCTCGGGGCCACGCCCTTCGTGTACACGGAAGTCATGCTGTCGAGCCCGCGCGGGGTCAAGGGCGTGGTGCTGCGCGGCGTCGATCCCGCTTCGGCGGGCAAGGTGCTGGCGCTGCCCGGCGAAATGACCGCCGGGAGCCTGGACGACCTGAGTGCCCCCGGAGTCTTTCCGGGCATCATCGTCGGCCGGGAGCTCGCCGACCGCCTGGGACTCTCGCTCGGCGACACGCTCAACCTCATGTCGCCCGCGGGCAAGGAGAGCGCGGCCGGGTTCTCGCCCAAGCTCAAAACCTTTGCCGTGCGCGGTTTCTTCAAGACCGGCATGTACGAATACGATTCCACCCTGGCTTACGTCACCATTCCCGCGGCCCAGGAACTGCTGGGTTTCAAGCGCGACATCGTCACGGGCATCGAGCTCAAGGTCGCGGACGTGGACGCCGTGGACGCCCTGGCGGGCAAGGTGCGGCAGGCCCTGGGCGGGCCGCCGGTCTACGTGCGCACCTGGATCGACATGAACGGCAACCTGTTCAAGGCGCTGCACCTGGAAAAGACGGCCATGTTCGTCATCCTCGTCATGATCGTGCTCGTGGGCTCCTTTTCCATCATCACCACGCTCGTCATGCTGGTCATGGAAAAGACCCGCGACATCGCCATCCTCATGTCCATGGGCGCGACCGCGAAGAACATCCGCAACATCTTCATGCTCCAGGGCGCGATCATCGGCGCGGTGGGCACGGCGCTCGGCTACGCCCTGGGGCTCGGCGTGGCGCTGGCCCTGGAGAAATACCAGTTCATCAAGATTCCGGGCGACGTCTACCCCATGGACCACCTGCCCGTGCGCCTGGACTGGCCGGACCTCGTCGTCATCGGCGCGACGGCCCTGGCGCTGTGTTTTCTGGCCACGCTGTACCCGGCCCGCCAGGCCGCGCGACTGGAGCCCACGGAGGCGCTGCGCCATGACTGAGCCGCTGTATGCGCTGCGCGGCCTGCGCAAGGTCTACCAGGGGCCGGCCGAGGAAGTGGTGGTGCTTCGGGGCCTCGATTTCGAGATCCCGGCCGGGGATTCCATGGCCATTCTCGGTGCCTCGGGCTCGGGAAAATCGTCGCTTTTGCATTTGCTCGGCGCTCTGGACCGGCCCACGGCCGGGGAAATCCGCTTCCGGGGACGGGATCTGGCCTCCCTCGCCCCGACCGAGGCGGCCCGCGTGCGCAACCGGGAAATCGGGTTTGTCTTTCAATTTCATCATCTTCTGCCGGAGTTCACCACGCTGGAAAACGTGGCAATGCCGGCGCTGATCGCCAAAATGAGCCGTCGGGAGGCCTTTGCGCGGGCAAAGGAATCTTTGTCGCTTGTGGGACTTGATGAAAGGGCCGAACACAGGGTAACAACGCTTTCCGGGGGAGAGAGACAGAGGGCGGCCATCGCCCGTGCTGTCCTATTACGGCCAGTGGTGCTGCTGGCCGACGAACCCACCGGCAATCTGGACGAAGCCACTGGCGCGAAAGTGGGCGACGTGCTCGCCCGCCTCAACGCCGAGCTTGGCATGACCTTGGTTGTGGTCACCCACAACCATAACCTGGCCGCTGGGATGGGCCGGAGACTGGAGCTGCAGGGTGGAGAACTCTATGCGCGCAATGAAACGTCGAGGTCTTAGGGGGCTTTTTCTGGCCGCCTGCCTGGTTCTGGCGGCAGGCCAAGCCCTGGCCCAGTCCGGCAAGGTGCTGGTGCTGCCCTTTGAGATCAACGCGGCCGACGCCTTGCAGTCCGTCCAGGGAAGCCTTCCGCATATGCTGGCCGACAAGCTCAAGGCCGGCGGCGTGGCCGCTTCGGCCGAGGGCGGCAAGGCCGTGACCGACATCTCCGCCGCCCGCAAGCTGGGCGCGGGGGCGCGGGCCGATTACGTCGTGTTCGGTTCCATTTCCAAGGTCGGCGAGGGCCTGAGCCTCGACGCCCGGGTGGCCAAGGTCTCGGGCGGCACGCCCCAGACGGTCTTCGCCACGGCGAAAAACGCCATGGCCCTGGACGCGGCCGCGGGCGAACTGGCCCAGAAGGTCGCGCCGCTCGTTTCGGCCTCTGGCTCTTCGGACCGCATCGCCGAAGTCGACGTGGAGGGCAACTCCATCCTCGACAAGGAAGTGGTGCTGCTCAAGATCAAAAGCCAGGTCAACCAGCCCTACGATCCCAAGGCCGTCAACGAAGACATCAAAAAGCTCTTCGACATGGGCTATTTCGACGACGTCCAGGTGCGCCTGGACAACGTCCCCGGCGGCAAGCGCCTGACCTTCGTGGTCAAGGAGAAGCCGCGCATCCAGGCCATCGGCGTCACCGGCAACGGCGACGTGAAAAAGGACGACATCCTCGAGGCCATGAGCACCAAGGCCGGCGGCGTCCTGAACCTCAAGGTCCTGGCCGACGACCTGGGCAAGATCCGCGAGCTCTACAGCAAGAAGGGCTACTACAAGACCGAGGTCACCTACGAGCTCGAGCAGACCGACCCGCGCGTGGCCCGGCTCAACATCATCGTCAAAGAGCCCAAGAAGCTCTATATCAAGGAAGTCAAGATCGAGGGGGCCAAGCAGATTCCGGCCGGCGACATCGAGTCCGAACTCGCCACCTCCACCCGCCACTTCTGGTCCTGGGTCACCGGTTCCGGCGTGCTCAAGGACGAGATGCTCGAGCGCGACGCCGCGGCCATCGAGGCCTATTACGCCAACCGCGGCTTCGTGGACGCCAAGGTCGGCCAGCCCGAGGTCGTCTACGGCGACGACGGCATCACGGTCATCTTCCGCGTGGAAGAGGGCGATCGCTACAAGATCGGCTCCGTATCCTTCTCCGGCGACCTGCTCTACGACGAGCCCAAGCTCCTGGACCGCATCAAACTCGACGAGCTGGCGGCCAAGGGCAGCTATTTCAACCGGTCCGTGGTGCGCGACGACCTCAACGCCCTGGCCGAACTCTACGCCGACGACGGCTACGCCTTCGCCGAAGCCGACGTGGACATGCAAAAGCATCCCGACACCAAGGTCATCGACCTGACCTACGTCATCAATAAGGGCCGCAAGGTCTACGTGCGCCGCGTGTCCATCGAGGGCAACGAAAAGACCCGCGACAACGTGGTGCGCCGCGAAGTCAAGCTGGCCGACGGCGACCTCTTCTCGGGCTCCAAGCTGCGCCGTTCCAACGAGCGCCTGGACAAACTCGAGTACTTCGAAAAGGTCGACATCGAGACCGTGCCCACGGACAACCCGGGCGAAGTGGACATCAAGGTCAAGGTCAAGGACAAGAACACCGGCGCCATCAGCCTGGGCGCGGGCTACTCGACCTCCGACAGCGTGTTCTTCGGCGGTTCCGTCGAGGAGAAGAACCTCTTCGGCAAGGGCTACCACGCCAAGTTCCAGGGCATGTTCAGCGGCAAGTCCAGCCGCGGCGTCCTGTCGTTCACCAACCCGCGCGTCTACGATTCCAACCTGGCCATCGGCGCGGACGTCTACCAGGTCTACAAGGCCTACGACGACTTCAAGAAATCGACTTCCGGCGGCAAGGTCCGCTTCGCGTATCCGCTGGGCGAATACACGGTGCTGTCCTGGGATTACCGCCTGGACCACTACCATATCTACCACACCAACTGGAACGCTTCGAGCGTCATCCAGCAATCGGCCGGCTGGCACTGGGCGAGTTCCGTGTTCGTCCAGGTCGATCGCGACACCATCGACAGCGCCACCAAGCCCACCAAGGGCACCAAGAACACCCTGTCCCTGGAATACGCCGGCGGCGTGGTGGGCGGCGACGACGCCTTCGTCAAGCCGATGTTCACCTCGAACTTCTTCTACCCGCTGCCGCTCGATCTGGTCTTCCACTGGCGCGGCCAGGCCGGGGTGATCTTCCCCAACGCCGGCGGCGACATCCCGGTCTACGAGCGCTTCTACCTCGGCGGCATCAACAACGTGCGCGGCTACGAGGTGGACAAGATCTCGCCGAAAGACCCCTGGACCCACGAGCGCATCGGCGGCAAGGCCGAAGCCTTCACCAACTTCGAAACCATCTTCCCCATCAGCAAGTCCGTCGGCCTGCTCGGCGTCGTCTTCTTCGACGCCGGTAACTCCTGGGGCGATTACAACCTCATCAACTCGACCATCTACAAGAGTGTTGGCGCGGGTCTGCGCTGGTACTCGCCGATGGGCCTCATCCGCGTGGAGTACGGTTACGGCCTCGATGCCGAGGATCACCACATGCAGCCGTCGCAGATCGGCTTCTCCATGGGGCAGACCTTCTAACTGGGTACGGAACGGATCGGCCCGCGGCCAGGCGGCCCGGGCGCGTGTCGCAAGGTTGGCCGCGGCGCACCGGTTTTGCCGATGCGCCGCGGCCGGCTGGTCACGAAGCTAAACAACCGGACGGCAGGACCGTCCGAAACACGGAACGAGCAAGGAGTCGAGTCATGGGCGTTTTGATGCGGACGTTTATTGTTTTGGCCGTTTTGGTCATGCCGGTGGCGGCGTTTGCCCAGGGCAAGATCGGCATCATCAACCTCGATGAAGCCCTGTCCAACTCCAGCGCGGGCAAGTCGGCCCTCTCCGGCCTCAAGAGCCGCTTCGAGTCGCGGGAAAAGGCCATTGCCGCCCAGGGCGACGATCTCAAGAAAATGCAGGACGAGCTGCAGAAAAAGAGCGTGGCCCTGTCCCAGGACGCCATGAAGTCCAAGGCCGCCGATTTCGAGGCCAAGGCCCGCAAGTACCTCGACGACCGCAACAAACTCCAGCAGGAAGAGCAGCAGGCCCAGCAGTCCGTGTTGCAGCCCCTGCTGTCGCGTCTGCAGAAGGTCGTGACCGAATACGCCGCCAAAAACGGCTACACCGTGATCCTCGAAGCCCGCAGCGTTCCCTACTATGATCCCAAGATGGACGTGACCGCCGCGGTGCGGGCGCAGTTCGACTCGGCCAAATAAGGCCTTCCGGGCCGCTCCTTCGGCGTGCGCATCGCCTGCCGGAGAAATGCGGCGTTTTTGCAGTCGAGAATCCACGGGCCGGAGCGGTTGGCGCTTCGGCCCTTTTTCCACGCAAAAGGGAGAACGCCATGCCGGCCAATTCTGGCGACGCCATCGCCATCACGGAAATCTTCGCGCTGCTGCCTCACCGCTACCCCTTCCTGCTGGTGGACCGCGTCACGGCGTTCGTCCCGGGCGAGTCGATCACCGCCATCAAGAACGTGACCATCAACGAGCCCTTTTTTCAGGGCCATTTCCCGGGTGCGCCCGTGATGCCGGGCATGCTTATCCTCGAAGCCCTGGCACAGACCGGGGGCGTGCTCGTTTCCAAGAGCCTCGAGGGACCTCTCGGCGACCGCATCTTCATGTTCACGGGCGTGGAAAAGGCCAAGTTCCGCAGGCCCGTTGTGCCGGGCGACCAGCTGACCCTGCGCTGCTTCGACCTCAAGCGCCGCATGACCCTGTGCCGCATGCGCGCCGAAGCCATCGTGGACGGCGTGCTGGTGGCGGAGGCCGAACTTTCGGCTGCCGTGGTGGACAAGAAGGCTGCCGGACTCGGCTGATGCCGCGGCGCGCCGCCTGAGGGCAGCGCCTCAGGCCTGGCGGCTCGCCAGAAAGGCCGGCAGGTCCAGACGGTCGCCGAGGAGCCGGCAGCCCGCCTCCACGCGGTCGATATTGGCTTCGAGCAGCTCCACGAGTTTGGCGTCGATGCGGCCGGCCCCGGCTTCCTGCCAGAGGATGCCGAGGGCCTTTTCGCGTGGCAGGGCGGGTTTGTAGTGCCGGGCCATGGTGATGGCGTCGTAGATGTCCACGATGGCGATGATGCGGCTTTGCAGCAGGATGGCGTCGCCCTTGAGCCCGGCGGGATAGCCCGAGCCGTCCAGGCGCTCGTGGTGCTGGGAGATGATGTCGAGCAGGCGCGACATGTTTTCCGGAAAGGGGATATGCCGCAGGATGCGGTGGGATTCCGCCGGATGCCGCTCGATTTCCCGGCGCTCTTCGGGCGTCAGGTTGCCGCGCGCGATGAGCAGGCAGGCTCTTTCCTGCTCGCTTAAAAGGGGCATTTCCCGGTCGCCTACGCGGATCGTGCGAGCGCCGAGCCCGGCCACAAAGGCCGCGTCGGCGCTTCCCACAACATCTCCGGCATTGATGCGCGACAGGCGCTCGAATTCTTCGGGGTCGTATTTCCCCGTGGCCAGTGCTTCCAGGGCCAGCCGCTGCGCGATGACCTGCATGACGCCCTGCGACAGGCGTGTGGCCTTGGTCAGCACTTCCTCGCGAATGCCGATTTTTCCCACGTCGTGCAACAGGCCCGCGAACAGGAGTTCCTCGATGTCGTGGGGAGTAAAATGCACATCCGGAAAGGCGCTGTCGTCCTGGTGCACGACCGTGGCTAGGGCCACGCCGAGCTGGGCCACCCGTTTGGAGTGCCCGGCGGTGTAGGGGTCGCGGGCGTCGATGGCCGTGGCCAGCGCCTGCATGAGCGAATTGATCAGCGTCTGCACGGCCTCGAAATGCAGCGCGTTGCCGAGGGCCGTGCCGGCCACGGCCGCCAGGGTGCCGACGTATTGCAGGTGGTTGGCCTCGAAGCGCACGGCGGACGCCGCGCCGAGCGCCAGCATGCCGACGCAGCGGTTGGCCGCGCACAGGGGATAGAGCAGCAGGGAGCGTACGCCGGCTTCGCCGCGCCAGCGTCGGTCCCGATCCAGGTCGTTGACGATTTCGCCCTTGTGGCTGCGAGCTACGTCCGCGAAAAGCGAGGAATGGGCCGTCGCGGCCAGGTTCAGTCCGGTTTCCCCGCCGTCGGCGTAAAAAGGAACGAAATCGCTCGCTCCGGGCGGCCGCAGAAAAACCATGCCGACTTCGGCGGGCAGTTCGCCGCGGCGGCATTCCGCGAGCAGGGCCTGCGCCACGTCGCGCGGGCGCAAGGAAGCGTTGAGCCCGAGCGTCGCCCGGTGGAGCAGGGAGACTTCGCGATATTTGCCGAGCACTTCCGCAGCCAGGCTGCGTTTGGCCGCTTCGCCGGCGATGGCGTGTTCGAGCATGTCGGCCGTGAACCGCGCCACGGCGGCAATGTCGCACGCGGGACATGCGGCGTCCGGGTCTGCCGCGAGCGCGCAGTCGAGATAGCCGATGAGGTCGCCGTCGAGGCGGAGTTCTTCGCTATGACAGCCGCAGGGGGGCGGCGCTCCGGTTTCCCGGACGCTCACGCGCCAAAGGGGGCCGAGAAAGCATGCGGCGCTTTCCAGGAGGGGGGCGATGACCTTTTTTTTGAGCAGGCGGCGCAGCGGAACCATGGACGTCGGCGCCTCGCCGGTCAATCGGCGATGCCCAGCAGTTCCCTGGCCACGCGCAGGACTTCGTCGGGGTCAAAGGGTTTGGTCATGTACCTGGCCGCTCCCAGGTCAAGTCCCTGGCGGCGGTCCACTTCCTGTCCCTTGGCGGTCAGGAGCACGATGCCGATGCCGGTGATGGCCGGGTCTTCCTTAACGTGCTGGCAGACCTCGTAACCATTGAGCTTGGGCATCATGATGTCCAGGAACACGACGTCGGGTTTTTCGGAACGGATGAGCGCCAACCCCTCCTCGCCGTTTTGGGCGGAAAGAATGGTCACGCCGTGATCCTCTTCCAGTTCCTCGAGCGTCTGCTCCAGGAGCATGCGGATGTGCACCTCATCATCGACGATGAGAATCTTGCCGGGCATGCGTGTCTCCTTGGGGTAACGCCAACCGGACCCTATAGTAGGTAAACGCGCCAGCATTTGCAAGGCGTTGAATCTTATTCTGGGGTGAAAACCAGCCGATTTGACAGGATAAAACCGGGGCGGAGTCATGGCGGAACATAATTGCTTGGGAAAAATACCAATAAATGAGGTGCTAAAATACCGGCTGGAAAGGGCAAGCCAATTAATAAGATACCAGAAAATCCGCCTGGGCGTTGGCTGGCCGCGATGCAAAAAAAGCCTGTGGGCGCATGAAGACGGAAGGTCGGGACCGTGCCGTGCTGGCGATAAAACTTTGGGAAACGCGGGAGCCGGATCAGTGGGAGCAGGCGCCGCCGCAATTGCCGCCGGCTTCGGAGAAGTCGAGGCCCGAGGCGATGACGAACCCTTGCGCGCCGCAATCCACGGCCAGAGGGGCGGCCTGCTGGAAAAGCTGGCGGTTGACGACGATGCGCCAGCCGTCCCGGGTAAAGGAGACGTCGTCGGCTTCGGGTTCGGCTGCGGCGAGTTCCAGGCGCGGGCCGTCGTCGCTTAAAAACGACAGGAACACGCGCAGGCACGGCCGGGCCTCGCCGGCGAAATGGGCGGCCAGCGCCGCGCTGGCCGCAGGGGACAGGCTGAGAAGATCGTCTTCGCGAATATCCATGGGGTATTTTTACGAACGGCCGGTCGGGCTGTCAATCAGGCAAAAAAAAGGACCGGCCAAGCCGGTCCCGGAAAATGCGAAAGCGTCGCGAGCTAGGAGCAGGAACCGCCGCAAGAGCCGCCGCCGCAGGAGCCGCTCCCGCAGGAGCCGCCGCCGAGCTGGAGGCTCGAGCTCACGTTGAAGCCGTAGTCGGTCATGTCCACCGTAATGGGGCTGGCCATGGCCATGAGTTCCTTCTCCACCACGAACGTGTAGCCGTTCACGTCGAAAACGTCGTCGTTTTCGCGGGGTTCATCCAGGGCGAGAGTCAGGGACGGGCCGCAGCAGCCGCCCTTGTTGAGGTAAACGCGAATGGGCGCTTTTTGCTTGTCGGCAAAATAGTTGTCGAGTTCGGCGCGAGCCGTGTCCGTCATGGAAACCATAGCAATCCTCCAGGCGAGAGTTGCCCAAGGGGTAATCACCGAAGATTGGCTTGTCAAATAAGCCCGTCCGATGGACGGGTGGCGAATCTTCGGTGATTCCCTATGGTTTGGACGGAGTCTAGGACGTGGAGCAGGAACCGCCGGAGCAGGAGCCGCCGCAGGATCCGCCAGCGCCGCCAAGCTCCAGGTTCGAGGTGACCGCAAAGCCCATGTACGTCATGTCGACCTTCATGGGCGCGGCTTTTTCAAGCAGTTCTTTTTCTACGACAAAGGTGTAACCGGAAACATCGAGCACCTCGTCCGAATCGCGCGGCTCATCCAGAGCCAGCGCCAGCCTCGGGCCAGCTCAGCCGCCGGACGAGAGATAAATCCGGATGGGGCTTTTTTCTTTTTCCGCAAAATACCCGTCGAGTTGGGTCTTTGCGCTTTCCGTCAATTCAACCATGGAAACCTCCTGGGGCAAGCTCGTTCGATGCAACTAAGCATGACCGATCGGAAAGTCAAATGACAGGATGCGCATGAACGCAGGAGATTGCCAGGTCAGGGGCCTTTGCGGTATGCGCGGAAAAAGCGCCGTGAGGATTGCCGTGACAAAACAGAAAAAAATCATGACCACCGGCGAAGTGCGCCGCACCCTGGAGCGGCTGGCCTTCGAAATCATCGAACACCACGACCCCGGCTGCGGCCTGGCGCTGGTCGGCATCCAGCGGCGCGGGGCGGAACTGGCCACGCGGCTCAAAGCCCTTATCGACGGGCGCGCCGGCTGCGACGTGCCGCTCGGCAAGCTCGACATCAACCTCTACCGCGACGACTGGACCAACCGCGAGGTGCAGCCGCAGGTGGGGCCGTCGCACATTCCGTTCTCCCTGGCCGAGAAAAACGTCGTGCTCGTGGACGACGTGCTCTTTTCCGGGCGCACCATCCGCGCCGCCCTGGAAGCCTTGCTCGACTACGGCCGGCCCAAGCGCGTGGAACTGCTCGTGCTCATCGACCGCCGCGGCCATCGAGAACTGCCCATCCAGGCCGATTACGTCGGCAAACGCGTGCACACCGAACCCGGCGAACACGTGGACGTGGCCGTGTCCGAACTCGACGGCGAGGACGGCGTCGCGGTCGTCGGGTAGCGGAAGGGACGTGACGGGGAAGGAAAGCAGGGAGAAGCGTGAAGAGGCCTCCGGCGGCCAGGAGGGGGATCATCCCCCCCTGGACCTCCCCGACGGGGTCTGGGCAGCGCCTCAGGCCCTACCGGCTACTTGCGCGAAAACGCCCAGTGCAGGCGGCGCAGGACGCCGGGATCGGGCGCGTGGGGATTGTCGCCTGGTTTGGGGATGGGCAGCCGGTAGCGGTCGGCGAAGGGGGTGCGTTCGAGCATGTCGTTGATCGCGTGGGCGAGCAGCACGGGCAGGGCGAGCACGTCGGCGGCGTTGTAGGCGAGCAGCGTTTCCATGAGCGCGGGGTCGGCGGTCTTGACGTATTCGCGCCAGAGCACCACGGCGAAATAGCCGTCCGCGCCGGTCAGGTCGCCGCGGTCCACGCCGTAGTGGACTTCGCACTTCTTGAGGCCGCCTTTGATGCCGATGCCCGTGAGGACGTTGCGCAGGTCGATATGGGCCTTGGGCAGGGTCGCGCCCAGGTGGGACTTGAGGACCGGGGCGTCGAAGCAGCGGCCGTTGAAGGTGACGAGGACTTTTTTCTCCAGGATATCCGCGACGAAGTCGTGCAGGTTTTTCCCGTGGGCATAGGTGCGCACGGTGTCGATGCCGTCGTAGAGGGAGACGGCGGTGACTTCGTTTTGCGGCGTGCCGTCGGTTTCGATGTCCACGCAGGCGAGGTGTTCGCGGAAGTCGAAGAAAAGTCGCCAGTTCTCGGCCGGCGGCAGGCGCGAGCCGAAGTAGTCGGCGTCGCCGGCGGCCAGGCGCTCCTTGGAGGCGGCGAGTTCGTCGCGCCACATGGGGACCTTGACGGACCCGAGCGGCGGGGTTTTGGCGTCGAGGAAATCGTCCCAGGTCAGTATGCCGGCGGCCCAGAGGCGTTTTTCCGTAGAGGGGCCGAGACCGGGCAGGTGTACGAAGGTGTGTTGCAGCACGCATCGTGCCTTACGCCTTTTGCCGTCGGGCCTCAACCATGCCTGTCGGGCGGGGTCGACGGCATCAAACCTGCATGGGTTACAGAGACCTGGAGCTTTTTGCCGCCGGGTCCGGTTCGTGATTCCAAGGAAGGAGCGCCCATGCCTCAGCAGCTTACCGACGCCGTACGCCCCGCGCCAGCCAGACGGTTCGACGCCAGGATTGGCCGGGAACCCGTCATCGCCCGCGAAATTTTCCGCCCCGGCCCCTTGCGGGACGACTTCGAGCGCCTGTCCCATCCCGCCGTGCCCATGGCCGACGCGGATATCCTGAGTTTGTTGTTGAAATTCTTCTACGCGTCCCTGTTTCCCGGCTCGGAATCCCATGCCGTGCCCCTGCCGGAAATCTGCACGCAGTTGGGGCGGTTCTACGACCTTTGGTCCGAGGAAGGGCCGGACGAGGGCCTGCCGCTGCCCGGGGAATACAGCGCGTTTTCCCTGCGCATGCTCACCGACCTGCCGCGCACGGCGCACATTTTCCGTTCCGTGGCCAACCGCCCATTGCCGCCGGCCCTGGTCCAGGACCCGTTTCTCGGCATCGACTGCGGCACGGGTACGGGCGTGCTGCTGGCCGCGGCCTGGTTCCAGGCCAAGCGCAACGGCGTGGCCGAGACACGGCTTTTCGGCCTGGACATCGACGCGGCCATCGCCGCGCGCACGCGGCTGCTCTTCGATTCCCTGGGCCTCGGCGAGGTGCTCGTGGCCGACGCCCGGCTCGAGGCGGCCTATGCCGCCCTGCCGGACGGGCCGATCGCGTTCATTGCCAACGAGAACGTGGCCGCGCCCACGGCGCGCCTTTCCGCGGAACCGTTTTCCGCCATCCACGCCGCGCTGTTCAACGTCTTTTCCAAGCGTCTGAAAAATGCCGTTTTCTTTCCGGAAGCCCTGGTCGTGCGTGACCGCGAGCGGGAAATGGACGTGGTGCTGTCAAAAAACAATCGTTTCCAGCTCCCGCGCCACTATCGCCATCTGCGGCCGCGCCCGCGCTCCATCGTCATCGAAGGCCGGCTGACGCGCCTGTGGCAGGTGGGACGGGATTTCCGCAACTACGTGTCCGAATCCTGGCTCCCGGCCATGCCCGGCCGCTGGTAGCAGCGTTGCGGGGGGAATGAAGAAGGGAGGAACGCCTCCGGCGGCCAGGAGGGGATGATCCCCTCCTGGACCTCCTCAAAAGGGGGCTTTGCAGAGGTTCCAACAAACGGTCAGAATTTAATTTTTTTCCCGACGACGCATCGCAATGACGCGCTTGCCCGCTTCGTCGCGAGCAGGGCAAGCACCCCTTTCGGGGTGGTCCAGGAGGGGCCCTCGGCCCCTCCTGGCCGCCGGAGGCATCCCTCCAGCTCCCATCGCAAGCCGTCTACAGCATGCAGCGCTTGCAGACGATCTCCGTACCGATGCCGGAATTCGTAAAGAACTCCAAGATGATGCAGTTCTCCACCCGGCCGTCCAGGATGTGGGCCTTTTCCACGCCCGCGTCCACGGCTTCCATGCAGCAGGTGACCTTGGGGATCATGCCGCCGGTCAGCACGCCCGAGGCCATGGCTTCCGACGCCTCGACGATGTCCAGGGACGAGATGAGGTTCTTATCCTTGTCGAGCACCCCGGCCACGTCGGTCAGGAGCACCAGGCGCTTGGCCCCGAGCGCGGCGGCTACGGCGCCGGCCACGGTGTCGGCGTTGATGTTGTAGGTCTCGCCCGCCTCGTCCACGCCGACCGGCGCGATGACCGGGATAAATCCCTGGCCGAGCAGCGTGGTGATGAGTCCGGTGTTGATGCCCGTGACTTCGCCCACCTTGCCGAGGTCGATGATCTCGGGCGGGGCGTCGTCCTTTTCCAGCACCATTTCCAGCTTGCGCGCGGTGATGAGCTTGCCGTCCTTGCCGGAAAGCCCCACCGCCATGCCGCCGTTCAAGTTGATCAGGTTGACGATGTTCTTGTTGACCTTGCCCACGAGCACCATCTCCACGACGTCCATGGTGGCGTCGTCCGTGACGCGAAGGCCCTGGCGGAACTCGCTCGTGATGTTGAGCTGCTTGAGCATCTGCCCGATCTGCGGCCCGCCGCCGTGCACGATGACCGGGTTGATGCCGATGTACTTGAGCAGGATGACGTTGAGGGCGAAGCTCTTTTGCAGGGCTTCGTCCACCATGGCGTGTCCGCCGTACTTGATCACGACCGTCTTGCCGAAGAACTTGCGGATGTACGGCAGGGCTTCCAACAGAAGCCTGGCCTTGGCGTGCTCGCGTTCCATGGGCCGTCCTCCAACGGATGGGTTTACAGGATGTAGCGGGAAAGGTCGCGGTCTTCCGCCACGTCGGTGAGCTTGTCCCGCACGTAGGCCGGGTCCACGACCACGCTCTGGCCGCCCTGGTCCGAGGCCGAAAAGGACAGGTCGGATAGAATTTTTTCCATGATGGTGTAAAGCCGCCGCGCCCCGATGTTCTCGGTTTCCTCGTTGACCTTGCGCGCGAATTCCGCCACCTCGCGCAGCGCCTCGTCGGTGAAGGTGAGCGTCACGCCCTCGGTGCCGATCAGCGCCGTGTACTGCACGGTGAGCGCGTTCTGCGGCTCGGTCAGGATGCGGTAGAAATCCTCGGCCGTCAGCGCCCGCAGTTCCACGCGCAGGGGAAAACGCCCCTGAAGCTCCGGTACGAGGTCCGAGGGCTTGGAGAAGTGGAACGCGCCCGCGGCGATGAAAAGGATGTGGTCGGTTTTCACCATGCCGTACTTGGTATTGACCACGCAGCCCTCGACCACGGGCAGCAAATCGCGCTGCACGCCCTCGCGCGAGACGTCCGGGCCGCTGCCGCCGCCTTGTTTGCCGCAGATCTTGTCGATCTCGTCGATGAAGATGATGCCCGTCTGCTCCACGCGTTCCTTGGCCGCCTCGGACACCTTGTCCATGTCCACGAGCCGGTCGGTCTCCTCCTGCAAAAGCACTTCGTAGGCGTCGCGCACGCGCATGTTGCGGGTCTTCTTGCGCTGGGGAAACACCTTGGAAAACATGTCCTTGAACTGCGAGCCCATGTCTTCCATGCCCGGCATGGACATGATTTCCACCTGCGGCGCGGGCACGGACACTTCCACGGGCACGATGCGGTCGTCGAGCTTGCCCTCGCGCCAGAGCTTGCGCAGCTTCTCGCGGGTGCTCACGGGGCCGTCCGCGGCCGGCGTCGGCGTCGGGGCCTCCAGGGCCGCGGGCATGGGGATGGGGTTTTCCCCGCCGCGCTGGGATTCGGGCAGAAGCAGGTCGAGCAGGCGCTCCTCGGCCGCCTTCTCGGCCTTGGCCGCCACCCTGTCCTGCTCCTCCTTGCGCACGAGGTTGACGCCGATCTCCATGAGGTCGCGCACCATGGATTCCACGTCGCGGCCGACGTAGCCTACTTCGGTGAACTTCGTGGCCTCGACCTTGAAAAACGGCGACCCGGAGAGCTTGGCCAGCCGCCGCGCGATCTCGGTCTTGCCCACGCCCGTGGGGCCGATCATGATGATGTTTTTGGGCGCGATCTCGTCGCGCAGCTCAGGATCGATCTGCTGGCGCCGCCAGCGGTTGCGCATGGCGATGGCCACCATGCGTTTGGCGTCCTTCTGGCCGATGATGTATTTGTCGAGCTCGGAAACGATCTCCCGAGGCGTCAAACTGGCGTGCATTTCCACTCCTTACGGCAATAAAACCGCGCGCCTAGGCGCGGTCGATAGTCTCCACCACGATGCGGTCGTTGGTGTAGACGCAGATTTCCGCGGCAATGCCCATGGCCTTCTCCACGATCTCGCGCGGGGGCATGCTCGTATAACGCAAAAGCGCCCGCGCGGCGGCCAGGGCGTACGGCCCGCCCGAACCGATGGCGGCCACGCCGTCGTCCGGCTCGATCACGTCGCCGTTGCCGGAAAGTAGCAGCACGTTCGTGGCGTCGGCCACGATGAGCATGGCCTCCAGGCGGCGCAGATACTTGTCCTTGCGCCAGTCCTTGGCCAGCTCCACGCTCGCGCGCACGAGGTTGCCGCCGAATTCCTCCAGCTTGGCCTCGAAGCGCTCGAAAAGCGTGAACGCGTCGGCCGTGGAGCCGGCAAAGCCGATGACGACCTTGTCCTTGTAGATGCGGCGCACCTTGCGCGCCCCGTGCTTCATGGCCACGGCCTGCCCGAGCGTCACCTGCCCGTCGCCGGCCACGGCCACGCCGGCGTCCGTACGCACGGCCAATATCGTCGTCCCACGTAGCTGCATGTAAACACCTCATCTTGGAATAGCATATGAGCCATCACATCTCACAATACTGTAAAGCCATCCAAACTTACACGAAATAAATCAGAAAAAAGATGCTTAGCCCATTTATCAATCACGACATTGTCATGCTTTGAAGTCAACCACGAATAATCTAGCACAAAGTCGCCATCGCCGACTACCCATTGTCTCGTCAAATCAAAGAGAGCATTCCATTCGAAAAAACTGTTGAACGTCTCCTGAACATCGAGAGCATCTCTCCCTTCAAAGAGCTGCGGATACACATCGCCATCCTCGCCATCGACAAAGAGAGCGCCATGATTTTTAAACAAGGATAATTCAACACCATCTTCTTTTGAATTTGAAAAGCAATAACCTGGCCAGCAAAATATATGTGGATAATTTATTTTACTCTCTTGAAACTTTAGAAATTGCGAAAACAGAACCCTTACAGGCATGTTAAATTTTGAATACTTAAATGTCCTTTCCTCTTCCATTAGACGAACAACCGATCCATTCTTAAGTATATCCGTATAGTAATGATGGGACATTTCAAAACTATAAGTATAAAT
>JAEWPX010000100.1 GCA_023399375.1 Pseudomonadota bacterium
GCTTTGCAGCCGTCCCTCGCGCGCAACCCCCATCAAGGGGGTCCGGGGGGGATTATCCCCCCCGGCCGCCGGAGGCATCTTCCCTATGCAATTAGCCGTATTCACCATGGGCGGGACCATCGACAAGGTCTATTTCGACGACCTGTCCGACTACACTGTGGGCGAGGCGCAGGTCCGTCCGATCCTGGACGGGGCCAATGTGGACATGGAGTACGAGGTCTTCGAGGTGGCGCGCAAGGACAGCCTGTACGTCACCGACGAGGAGCGAAAAGCGCTGCACGACCGCATCGTCGCCGATCCCAGGCGACATGTGCTGGTCACCCACGGCACGGACACCATGACCGAGACGGCCAAATTCCTCAGCGACATCCCGGACAAGGTCATCGTCCTGACCGGGGCCATGGCCCCGGCCCGTTTCGCCGCCACGGACGCCATCTTTAACGTGGGCTGCGCCGTGGGCGCGGTCCAGTGCCTGTCGCCCGGGGTCTACATCGCCATGAACGGCCGGGTGTTTCCGGCCGGGACCGTGCGCAAGAACCGTGAAAAGGGCCGTTTCGAGCCCCTGTCCTGAGTTTTCCCCAAGAGGCATATTTATGATCGAGATCGAAGATGTCCGTGCCGCCGCCGCGCGGCTGACGCCCCGCCTGCGCCTCACGCCGTTTCTGCAATCCCACGTGCTCTCCGAGATGACCGGCGCGCAGGTCATGGTCAAGTTCGAGAACCACCAGTTCACGGCCTCGTTCAAGGAACGCGGCGCGCTCAACAAGCTGCTGACCCTAAGCGACGCACAGCGCGCCCGGGGCGTGTGCGCCATGTCCGCCGGCAACCATGCCCAGGGCGTGGCCTACCACGCCAAGCTGCTCGGCGTGCCGGCCACCATCGTCATGCCCGCGGGCACGCCCACGGTGAAGGTGGAGCACACCCGGGCCCATGGGGCCACGGTGGTCCTGGCCGGGGAGACCCTGGCCGAGGCCAACGCCGAAGCTCTGCGCATCACCGAGGAGCGCGGCCTGGTCTTCATCCACCCCTTCGACGACCCCGACGTCATGGCCGGCCAGGGCACGGTGGCCCTGGAGATGCTCGACGCCGTGCCGGACCTCGACGCCATCGTCGCGCCCATCGGCGGCGGCGGGCTCATTTCCGGCGTGGCCACGGCGGCCAAGGGCGTAAGCCCCGGCATCGAGGTCGTGGGCGTCCAGGCGGCCTGCTATCCGTCCATGCTCTGCGCCCTGCGCGGCGAGCCGCTCCAGGGCGGCGGCAACACCATCGCCGAGGGCATCGCGGTCAAGTATCCCGGCAAGCTCACCACCGAAGTGATCCGCGCCCGCGTGGACGAGGTGCTGCTCGTCGAGGAATCCCAGCTCGAAGCGGCCGTGGCCCTGTACCTGTTCGTGGAAAAGACCGTGGCCGAGGGGGCCGGGGCCGCGCCCCTGGCCGCGCTGCTCGCCCGGCCCGGGAAGTTCCGGGGCCGCAAGGTCGGGCTCATTTTAAGCGGCGGCAACATCGACCCGCGCCTGCTCGCCCAGGTCATCACCCGCCAGCTCATCCGCGAGGGCCGCATCGTCACCCTGCGCATTCCGCTCAACGACCGCCCGGGCGGCCTGGCCAAGGTGACGGCGGTGCTGCGCGATTTCGGGGCCAACATCATCGAGATCCAGCACCACCGCACGCTGCTCGCCCTGCCGGCCAAGGAGGCCAGCATCGAGATCACCTTCGAGACCCGCGAGCGAGAGCACGCCCACACCATCGTGGACGCCCTGCGCGCCGCCGGCTTCCTGCCGGTCATCGTCTAGCCCGTCCGAAGAAATGTCCATCAGGCGGCGACGTTGGCGCAGGTGCGCCAACGCCGCCGTTCGTTTTTCCCGAACGCCACGTTCGAAGCAATTCGTTTGTTATTGCGCAGAAAAACGCGCTATTTTCGCCGCAGGAAAACAACGGCGGCGCTTCCCGTTTCGCGTCGCCAAACACCCTGCGAGGCACGCCATGAACGAACGTCTTGCAACGCTCACGCGCGAGCGCAAAATCGCCCACAAACGCCTGCTCGACCTGCATTCGCCCGTGTACGCGGCCTTTTGCGACATGGAGCGCGCCGCCTACGGCGACGGGGCCCTGGCCAAGATGGAAAAGGAACTCATCGCCGTGGGCATTTCCGTGGTCATCGACTGCCAGTCCTGCATGCAGTGGCACATCGAACAGGCGGCCGCGTCCGGGGCCGGCGTGCGCCAGGTGCTCGAGGCGGTGGAGGTCGGCATCGAGATGGGCGGCGGCCCGGCCACGGTGTCGGCGCGGTTCGCCCTGGAGGTCATGGAAGACGTCTTCGGCGCGCAAGCCCTGCGCGAGGCGGGCCGGGAAGCCGGAGCATGAGGCCGGGCGGCAGGTCGAAAACGCCGTAAAAACGGCCAGTGGCCGACATTCTGCAATACACGTGAGAGTTGATCGTGCGGCGAAAAACACTATCGGCCTGGAATTGAACATGAAATAATTGCAACTGTCCGGTTGTCTCCTCTTTTCGGCCCGGCGTATCCTTACGGCTTGTGCGCCGCAGCCGCAAAGTGGGGACAACCGGGCCGCCTGGCCTGCCTGCGACGGACGGCGCGGAATCAGAAAACGCCCTGCGCAAGATGGAGGCCGGCCATGCGCTTTCCTGTCCTCACCCGCTCCACGCTGCTCCCGGCCCTCGTGTTGGCCCTGGCCTGCTGCGCCTTCGGGCAGGCGCACGCCGCGACGTTCACGGACGCCCTCGGTGCGACCGTCGCCGTGCCCGATGCGCCCAAACGCGTGTACGCCCTGTCCCCGCCGGATGCGCTTCTCGTCTTCGCCATCGATCCCTGCCGGCTGGTCGGCTGGAACATGCCCCAGACGCCCGTGGCCAAACAGTGGTATCCGCCCTGCGCCCGCGACCTGCCGGTGCTTGGCGGCTTTTTCGGCCAGGGCGTGACGCCCAACAAGGAAGCCCTGCTCAAGGCCGCGCCCGACCTTGTCGTCAGCGGCACCATGGCCCGCTCCAACAAGGAGTTCGACAGCTTCTTCACCAGCCTCGGCATTCCGGTCGTGCACATCGAAAGCGGCACGGTGTCCGACTATCCCAAGGCCCTGCGCCAGCTCGGGACGCTCCTTGGCGACAAGGAGCGCGGCGAGAAGCTCGCCGCCTACGCCGACGAAACCCTGGCGGCGATCCGCAAGGGCGTATCATCCATCCCCGAGGCCAAGCTCGTGCGCGTTTACTACGCCGAAGGCGAAGACGGCCTCGCCACCGACGGCCAGGGTTCGTTCCACACGCAGGTGCTGGAGATGGCCGGCGGACAAAACGTGCACAAGACCCCGCAGACCCAGCGCTACGGCATGGACAAGGTCGGCATGGAAACGGTGATCGGCTACGCGCCGCAAGTGATCCTGGCGCAAACGCCCAAGGTCCGCGCCGCCATCCTCGCCTCGCCCGCCTGGAAGGTCATCCCCGCGGTGCGCGACGGCAAGGTGCTCGACCTGCCCGACACGCCCGTCAACTGGTTCGACCGGCCGCCGTCGTTCATGCGCCTGCTCGCGCTCAAGTGGATAGCCCACGCCCTGTACCCGGACGTCTTTCCCTACGACATGGCCAGGGAGACGCAGGCCTTCTTCAAGCTCTTCTGGGACAAGGACCTGGACGAAGCGCAGGCGCGCGCCCTGCTGACGCCGACCGGGGCCGCCAAGCCGTGACCCCGGACCGGGATGTTTCCGCGCAGGCCGCGTCCGGGACGTACGCCGCGCCCTGGACGCTGGCCGTCCTGCTCGCGGCGGCGGCCGTCTGGTCGCTGACGGTCGGCAACTACCCCATCTCCCTTGGCGACCAATGGCAATATCTCCTGCACGCGCTTGACCTCGCGGCGCAGCCGGCCACGGAACAAACCAAACTCGTCGGCGTGGTGCTCGGCGACATCCGCGCGCCGAGGCTCATTGCCGCCGTGCTGATCGGCGCGGCCCTGTCCACCTCGGGCGCGGCCTACCAGTCCATGTTCGTCAACCCGCTCGTGTCGCCGGGGCTGCTTGGCGTGCTGGCCGGCGCGTCCTTCGGCGCGGCGCTCGGCATGCTCGCCGATCTCCCCTGGTCGGCCGTGCAGGGCTGCGCCTTCGCCGGGGGCGTCCTCGCCGTGGGCCTGGCGCTCGGGCTTGCGCGCTTAAGCCGCGGCGACCGGCTGCTGCTGCTCGTCCTTGGCGGCGTCATCAGCACCGCGCTTTTCACGGCGCTTCTTTCCGCCGTCAAATACGTGGCCGACCCCACCAACCAGCTCCCGGCCATCACCTACTGGCTCATGGGCGGCCTGTCGCGGGCGGACAAGGACACGGTCATGCAGGCGGCACCGCTTTTCGTGTGCGGCATGGCCGGGCTCTTTCTTTTTTCCCGCCACCTCGACCTGCTGAGCCTCGGCGACGAGCAGGCGCGCAGCCTCGGGCTTTCCGCCGGCAAGGCGCGACTGTGGCTCATCGCCCTGTCCACGGTTTTAAGCGCCGCCACGGTCTCCATCGCCGGGCTGGTCGGCTGGGTGGGACTCATCATCCCCCATGCCGGGCGGCTGCTGGTCGGGCCGTCCAACCGGCGGCTTCTGCCCACGGCCGCCCTGCTCGGCGGGCTGTACCTGCTGCTCGTGGACGACGTGTCCCGGCTGGCGTTTGGCGTGGAGATTCCGCTCGGCATCCTCACGGCCCTGGCCGGCATCCCCTTTTTCCCGCTGGTGTTGCGCAATGCCCGCAAATCCTGGGGCTGACATGCCCGTCTTCACGGCGGAGGATCTGGCCTTCGCCTACAACGGCGCGCCGGTGCTGCGCGGAGTCTCCTTCGCGGTGCGCCCGGGCGAACTCGTCTGCCTGCTCGGCCCCAACGGCTGCGGCAAGACCACGCTTCTCAAGCTCCTGCTCGGCCTGCTGCCCCCGACAAAGGGACGGGCGACGGTCGGCGGCAGGCCGGCCCATGCCCTGCCGCCCCGGGAGCTCGCCGCGGCCGTGGCCTACGTGCCCCAGGCGCACCAGGCCGCCTTCGCCTACACCGTGCTCGACATCGTGCTCATGGGCCGCGCCGCCGGATCGTTCTGCTTCGGCCCGCCGCGCGCCGCGGACCGGGACATCGCCATGGACGCCCTGCGCCGCTTTTCCATCGACCACCTCGCGGGCGAGCCCGTCACGCAATTGAGCGGCGGCCAGCGCCAGCTGACGTTGCTCGCCCGCGCCCTGGCCCAGGGCGCGCGGGCGCTGGTGCTCGACGAGCCCGTCACCGGCCTCGACTTCGGCCACCAGGCGAAATTCCTCGAAATCCTGCGCGAACTGTGCGCCGAGGGCTACACCTGCGTCATGACCACGCATTTCCCGGACCACGCCCTGTGGGTGGCCGACCGCGTGCTCATGCTGCGCGGGGGGCGCATCGTGGCCGATGGCGCGCCGGGGGCGGTGGTCACGGGCGAACTGCTCGGCCGCCTCTACGGCGTGGATATTTCCGTTTTCCCCATTGTCGCGGCCCTGCGGGTCTGCGTCCCGGACCGGATCAGCCGGTTGTGCCGGGACGCGGCCGGGGACGCATAAGGAGCTTCCCATGCAATGTCCCGTCTGCGCGCGCGGCTGCGTGCTCGCGCCCGGCAAAAGCGGCGCGTGCAGCCGCTACGTCCGCAACGACGACGCGGTCGTCGAGCGCTATCCCGACCGCTACCTGATCGCCAGTCCCATTTCCGTGGAGACGATTCCGCTTTTGCATTTCCATCCCGGCGCGCCGTTTTTCCAGATCAGCACCGTGGGCTGCAATTTCGACTGCCCGGGCTGCATCGCCACGGTCACGGCGCGGGAGATGCGCCCCGACAGCCCGGCGCTGATGCCGCTTGCGCCGGAAGAAGTCGTGGACAGGGCCGTCGCAACGGACTGCCGGGGCATCGCCTTTCTCATGAACGACCCCCTGGCCTCCTATTTCACGTTCCTGCGCGTGGCCCGCGCCGCCAAGGCCCGGGGGCTCATGGTCGCCTGCGCCACCAACGCCTACTTTACCGAGGCCTCCCTTGCGCCGCTGCTGCCGCTGCTCGACGCCGTCAACATCGGCGTCAAGGGCGCGGGCCCGGACGGCATCCGCGCCTGCGGCGGGGGCGACCCGCAGGTGGTCCTCGGCAACATCCGCGCGCTCGTGGCCGCAGGCGTCCATGTCGAGGTCGCCTGCATGGACCGCCTGGACAACCGCGACGACACGCGGCTGCTCGCGCGCACCCTGGCGGCGATTTCCCCGGCCATGCCGCTCCAGCTCATGCGCTACGTGCCCATCGAAACGGCAGACCCGGCCCTGGAGCCGGCCATCGCCGACACCGAGGCTTTTGCGCGGGAGCTGCGGCGCACATTGCCCCACCCCTTCGTCTTCAACTCCCCGGGGACACGCAGCCTGGACACGCTTTGCCCGGACTGCGGCGCGCCCGTCGTCGCCCGCGACTTCTACGGCCCCATGGGCGCGCGGCTGCTTTCCCTGGCCCCGGGCGTCCCGGACGACGCCGTGCGCTGCGGCCGCTGCGGCAGGGACGCGGGCATCGACGGCCCGGTCTCGCCGCCGGCCATGCGCGAAGGAGCGTTCCAGGGCGGCTATCCGTTCACGCGGGGGCTCGAGATCGTGGAATCCCTGTGCCTGGCCATGGGCGTGCGCGAGCAGGCGGAGGTCGTGCGCGCCTTCGAGCATCTGCTCGGCGAGGGCATGCTCACGCGCCTGCACCACGACATCCAGCATATCGACGGCTATTTCGGGCTGATCCGCCATTTCGGAAACGTCCTCGGCCGCGAGGCCGGCGCGGCGCGGCTGACGGACTTCCTGACGGCCATGATCGAGCCCGTCCGGCAAGGCGTGGCCGGCGTCGCGCGCCGCCCCCGGACCTATTACGCCATGGGCAAGCCGCTTTTCGCCATCATGGGCACGCGCTTCGAGAACCACCTCGTGGGCGTGGCCGGCGGGGAGAGCTGCAATGCGACCCTCGACCTCAAGGGCCGGCCGGGGCGCAGCATCACGCCGGAGACACTTGAAAAACTCGACCCCGAGGTCATCTTCATCTCCTCGTTTCTTTCCAACAGCCCCAAGGCCTTTCTCGCGGACTGCCGCGACCTGGACATCGACGTCGCAGCGGTGCGCGACGGGCGCGTCTTCACGTCTCCCGTGCCGGCAAGCGACTTCGGCGCGCCCAAGTGGGTGCTCGGCCTGCGCTTTCTCGCCAACAAGCTGCACCCGGACCGGTTCGCGTTCGACATCGAGGCCGACGCGGCCGCGTACCACAAGGAGTTCTTCGGCGTGGCGTATCCGCTGGCCACGGTCAACCGCTCCTTTGCCAAGCCGAGCCGCCTGTGGCGGTTCCAGGAAGGCGTGGCAAGGAACGCGGCGACGCAATGAAAAAAGCCCCCGTCGCAAGACGGGGGCTTTTTCCTGCATGGGGCAGGCCGTTTCGACGCGGCCTCAGTTGGTCGTTTGCGACGGGGCGGACTGCCCGGCGAGGCCGGCCAGAATCTCCGGCCGCAGGATCTCCTCGTTGGGCATGGAGACGTATTTCTCGATCAGCGCCTGCCAGAGCTTGTAGCCGTCCGGCCGCAGATGCACGCCGTCGGTGGTCAGGGCCGCGTTGAGCGCGCCGTCCACCGTGAAGTGGCTGTACAGGTCGATGTAGACGCAGCCCGGAATCTCGGCGCAAAGCGCCTGCAAACCGGCGTTGAGGTCGCGGATCTTGTCGTTGGACAGGTCCGGCCGGTTGACCACCGGCAGCACGCTTTGCACGAAGACCACGGTCTTGGGCGAGCCCTGGTGAATGCGCCGCAGGATTTCCCGGTAGCGGGAAAGGATGCTGGCGTTGGGGCTCCAGATCTCGTTGATCCCCTCCAGGATGAAAATCTTCTCCGGCTTCATGCCGACCACGGGACTCAAGGTCTTGAGGATCTTGGCCGTGGTGTTGCTCACCGCGCCCTTGTTGACCACATCGGGAAAGCCCCCCGCATACTTCCAACCCGCCGTCTGGCTGCCGCCCAGAAAAACCGTCTTGGCCAGCGCCTCGGTCGCCCCCAAAAAAAGAAGCGCCGCCGAAACGACGCCGACCCGAAACCATCCGGAAACCATTTCTCCCCTCTCCTTGCACATACAAATCCGACCCCGCGCCTCCCGCGAGTACGGGTCGCGAAATAGCACGGCCCGAATCGATTGAAAAGACTCCCCGCCGGGAGTAGGGTTTCAGCAAAGGCTGTGGCGGGGGCCTCACGAAACCGTCGGCGAGGACGCCAACGTCGCATTGACGCGTCGCAACCCCCAATCCGCAACCCGGGCGGCCGCCTCGCGCGGCCAGGGCCCCGTTGCCGCGAGTCCGTATGAGCGCGCATGACAAAACGTCCCTCAAGCTGCTCGAAGAGGCCATGGCCCAGCGGGCACGTTGTTTCCTCTCCCTGCCCGTCTCCGTCACCGGCGTGCGCGAACTGGACTGCGCCATGCTGGAATCCTCCACACGGGGCCTGCTGCTGGAAAGCCAGGGCAAGGCCGCCTGCGGCCCGCACTGGATGGGGCTCGACGTCACGGGCTATTTCCGGGTGATACTGCGCCGCAACGGGATCGACGAGACGTTCTACACCTTCGACAGCCGCATCAAGGCGGCGGCCAACGGGCGCACGGGCATCGCCCGGCTGCTGCTCGAAGAGCCCGACGCGCTGGTCTTCGGCCAGCGCCGCAAGAGCCTGCGCGTGGAGCCGGACATCGAGCGCATCGCGGCGGCGTTTCTCTGGCGCTACGACAAAAAAGAAGGCTTCGTCATGGACTGCCCGGCGCTTAAGCGCGTCGACTTCCAGGGCGGGCTCGCGCGCATCGCCGACATTTCGGCCGGAGGCATGCGCCTGACCGTGCGCGGGGCGCTCGTGCGCGAGCGCAGCCTGGAACTGCCCCAGGGCCAACGGGTGGTCGTGCACCTGCAACTGCGCGAACCGCGCGAACCCGGAGACCACGAGTTCTGGATCGTGGCCCGCGTGCGCCACGCGGCCCGGGACTGCCTGTGCGGGGATGCGATCTACGGCTTCGAATTTTTGGCCAGCGGCAGCCTCGACGCCAAGGCCGGCAAGATCCGCTGGCAACCCGTAGAGGAGCATACGATCGGCGGGCTCGCGGACATCTTCCACCACTGGGACCTGGACAGGCGGCGGCAGAAAGTGGACTGAGACGGCCCTACTCCGCGGCGGTCCCGGCGCGCAGTTCCCGCAGCGTCATGCCGCTGGCCGCCACGCGCCACAGCCCGAGCGCCGTCACGGGCAGGTACTGCAACAGGTGCATGGCCAGGGCCACGGCGAAGGCCCGGTCGCGGTCCACGCCGAACCACCCGAGCGCCAGCACCATGGACGCCTCGTACACGCCCATGCCCCCGGGCGCGCCCGGCACGGCGAAGCCGAGCGTGGCCACGGCGAAAACCGTCAGCACCATGGGCCAACTCCAGGGCAGTCCGGCCATGAAGCAAAGCCCCAGGGCATAGAGGGCGATATAGGCCGACCAGGCGGCCAGGGTCCAAAGCCCCAGCCCGCAAAGGAAGCGCAGGCGCAGGCTGGCCTGCAAGAGTCCCAGCATCTCGGCCGCGAACAGCCGCAGCCGCGCAAACGGCACGAGCCGCAGCAACGCATGGGCCGCGCCCGGCCGCACGCGCAGTAACCCCAGAAAGCACCACACCCCGCCGACAAGGGCCAACAGCGGATAGAGCACGAGCCCCTGGCCCAGAAGCGCCGCCACGGCGACGCCGAGGACCAGCAGCGCATTGAGATCGAAAAACCGCTCCCAGAACACGGCCTCCAGGGCCTTGCCGAGCGACGCGCCGCTTTCCCGGCGCAAATACAAGGCCTTGGCCATCTCGCCCAACCGCGCCGGCAGCACGTTGTTAAGCGCAAGCCCGATCAGGCAGGCCCAAAGCCCGGTCAGCGGCCGGATGCTCCCGGACAGGAGAAAACGCAGCCGCAGGCCCGGCACGATGGTCATGACCGGAACCCCGAACACGTAGAGCGCCACGGGCAGGGGACGAAAAGCGGCCAGGGCGCGCCCCAGGCCGGCCAGATCCACGCCCCACAAGGCGTAGGTCATGCAGCCCCCGACCAACAGCAGGCGCAGGACCAGGGAAAGATGCTTCTTCATCGTCTCCACCGGAAAAAAGGCCATGGGAACGGCTTCCCATGGCCTTTTTCGCGGTGCGAATCAAGCGCGGATCATTTCTTGGGCAAGGAGGCGTAGTAGGCGGCGAGGTCGGCGATATTTTCGGGTGACTGCTTCTGCATGATGGCGATCATAGCCTTGTTCTCGCCCTTGCCGTCCTTGAAGGCCTGCATCTTGGCCGTAAGCGTCGCGGCATCCACGCCGTCGAGGTCGCCCTTGCTCTTATGACAGGCGCAGCCCTTGGCCAGGGCCTCTCCCTTGGCCGCGTCGCCGGCCGCTCCGGCGGCCACGGCCACGGCACAGAAAACCAGCGCGAAAAAAACCGTTCCGATACGTTTCATGGCATCTCCTTGGCGTCTCAAGCGGTGCATCCCGTCGCCCCACGGCGGCGAAGCCAGGATACATGCATACCCCACGGGGAAAAAAATGCAATCCTCTCAATCGGGTTCCCTTGCGTTTCAGAAATTTTTGTTGCAATTCACCCTGCCCAAGGTAACCTCTCCAGTCGAGGACATCCGTTTTCGCAAAAGGAACACCGCAATGTCGCCCCGCCCCCTTCTGGCCGTCGCCGCCGCCCTGCTGCTGTTCGCCTGCGCTCCCGCTTCCTCGGACAAAGCCTTGCGCGAGACCCTGCGGGAACATCCCGATATGGTCCTCGACGCCCTGAGCCAGCGCAAACCCGAGCTCTTCGCCCTCGTGGTGCAGGGGCAACAGGCAAGCCAGGACGCCGCACGGGAAGCCAAACAGGCCGAGGAGCTCAAAAAACCCCTGACCCCGGCCGTGGACCCGGCCCGGGCGTTGCGCGGGCCGGCCGACGCGGACACCCTGGTCGTGGTTTACTCCGACTTCCTGTGTCCCTACTGCGCCCAGGGCGCCAAGACGCTCAAGGAATTCATGGCCCGCCACCCGGATTCCGTGAAGGTGCTTTTCAAGCACTACGCCACGGACGACCTGTCCCGGCAGGCGGCGCTGGTCTACGAGGCCCTGGCCGCCCAGGATCCGAAGCTCGCTTTCGCCTTCCACGACGCGACCTTCGAGGCCCAGCGGGAGATCGAGCAGGCCGGCGAGCCGGCGTTGTACGCACTGGCCATCAAGCTCGGGGCCAATGTGTCGCAGCTCAAAAAGGATCTCAAAAACCCGGCCCTGGCCAAGCGCATCGACGACGACGTGGCCGAGGCCCGGTCCTTCGGCATCGAAGGGACGCCGACGTTCGTCATTAACGGCGTGTCCGTGCGCGGCGCGGCCCCGCTTAACGAGTTCGAGGACGTCCTGCGTCAGGTGGCCAAAAACAGCGGCGGCCAGGAAGCGCCCTGCGACACCTGCAACAAGAAGAAGAAACCATAGGGCCAAGGCCCCTTCCGACGCCGAGGTCGAACACCGCCATGTCCGCCATCCTGCGCATCCTGGCCCTTGGGGCGTTTTTCGCCGTGGTCCCCGTCCTTTGCCTGCACGCCCCGGCCGCGGCCGACGAACAGAACACGCCGGCCAGCCAGGAGATCGACGAGGCCACCCTCGTGGCCATGATGGACGACGTCATCAAGTATTACGACGAGACGCGGCCGTCGGAAGGCCGCATCCTCGAACTGCTGCCCGCCTACGAAAAAAACAAGGACAGCCAGGAATACAAGAAACTGCGCTTCCTTTTCGACACGCACCAGAAGGTCACGACCAGCCTCAACAACCTGATCGACGTCCTCTACATCTCGCTCAAGCACGGCAACTACGACGACGAGGAACTCAACAACTACCTCTACAACCGCTGCAAGAACATCATCACGTTCTTAAACAACATGGTCTACTTCCTGACCGCCCGTAACCAGGAGATGGAGCTGTCCCCGTCCGTGGACGTGCAGCGCCTTTACGAAAGCTACCTGGTGCGCCTGACCACCCTGCTCTACGAGCTCAACAAGCTCCTGGCCCATTTCCACAAATAGACCGCCAGCCAGCGCCTGGAAGCGGCATCTTGACAGCCGCCGGGGGCTTTTTACTTCTGTAGGATCGCCCTGTGCACGAGAACGCGGGGGCGCGGGAGGCGGAACCATGGCCAATGGCTGGGCCGGCGACGGCGCGGTGCAGGATCAGATCGCCCATTCCATCGCGGACGAGGTGTCGCGCATTCGCAGCCGGCTGCCCCAGGGCGAGAGCAGCGACACGTGCGCGGAGTGCGGCGAGGCAATTCCCCTGGCGCGGCGCAAAGCCCTGCCCGGCGTGCGCCTGTGCGTGACCTGCCAGCAGGAACGCGACAAGGAGCAGACCGCCGCGTCCCCCTACAACCGCCGGGGCAACAAGGACAGCCAGCTGCGCTGAGGCCGCGGGCACGCACGCGCCTCCGCTTTCAAGTAAAGCCCCCGCGAGCGTCGGCTTCTCTGTCGTGGCGTGGCTGAGGCGGCGTCAATGACAGCGCAGGGCGGCGGCCACGCCAGGCGCGACCTCGAACAAAAGCGGCGGGACGCCGACGGCCGCGCGCACCTCGTTTCGGGACGCCAGTGCGGCCCGGCGCTCGCCGTAACGCCCGGCCAGCACCCGGTAGCGCTTCGTCTTCCCCTGCCCTTCCTCGACCAGACAGGCGGGAATGCCCCTGCCGCGCAGCTTCGCGGCCTGCCCCTGCGCATTGGCGGCGTCGGCGAAAAGCCCGGTCTGCAAGGCCACGAAGCCCTTGGCCGCATCCTTGGCCTTCCCCTTTTCCGCCGGCTCCCGGGTCGCCGCGGCAGCAGGCTTTGCCGCGGCGGGAGCGGGAGCGGGCGCGCCGGCCTTGACCGCCGGCGGCGCTGCCGTCGCCTTGACGGCGGCCGTCTTTTGGGGCGCAGTCGGCGGCGCAGGAGAGGCCGGAACCTTTTGCGCGGCGGCAGGCGCTTGCGGCGCGGCTGCGGGACCTGCAGCACGCGCAACGGAAGCCGGCAGCGCAACAGGCACAGGCGTTTTTTCAGGCGCGGCGGCGGGCGCGGGTTCCGCCTGCGTCCCCCCCCCGGCGTCAAGAGTCGCGGCGGCAGCGACGTCGGGAGTCGCCGCCGATGCCGGGGCAGGCTCGGGTGCGGCTTGTTGCGGTTGCCCGGCCGCCGCATTGCGCACGGCGGCACGCACGGCAAACGGCGCCGCGTCGGCATCCTCCCCCGTAGCGGCGGACTCCGGCATGACGAAGGTCTGCGACGCCACGGGCGTGTCGCCATGAAAAAGCTCCAGCCGCCACGCCCCGGGCACGGCCGCGCCGGGCGGGAAAAAAGCGTAGGTCACGACGGCGGGCTCGCCGCGACGCGCAGGGACGAACCAGCGGTCGACGACGGGCGCGCCGCCCGCCCCTGAAGGGCGCGTCAGACGCGCCTCGAGGAGCAGGGGTGCGCCGCCGGCCCTGCCCGGCGGCACGAAGCGGCAGCCGAGTCCCTTGCCCGCAGGGGAAAGGACCTCCCCCGGGCGCAGGGCCTTGTCTCCGGGCCACGGTTCGCCCGGCCCGGGCGCGACGGACAGGCCCCCGCAGATTGCAAACCCGGCGTCGCCCTGCTGCGGCGCGGCCGGGACGGGCGACGGCGGAGACGGCTGTGCGGCGGGAAGCGGGCAGGGCAGGGCCAGGACGGCCAGAATCAGGCAGGACGCCAGAGCGCGGCTGGCAACGACGCGTACGGACATGGCAAAGGCGGCGTCACTCGGCGAGATGCTCGAGCAGCCGTCTGGCCGCTTCGTAGCCGGGATCGATTTCCAGGGAAATGTTCAGGTACTTGCGCGCCTCGGCCAGGTTGCGGCAGCGGTGGTAGGCCGTCGCGATGTTGTAGCCCACGGAAGGGGCCTGCCGGGCGAGGTTGGGGTCCACGGCCAGGGCCTTTTCGAAATGGTCCAGGGCGATGTCGTACTGCCGGCCTTCGGCGTGGGCCACGCCGATGTTGTAGAGCAGGCCGGCGTCTCCCGGCGCGATTTCCAGGGCCTTACGGTAGTTGTCCACGGCCTGTTGCCACAGCCCCTGGCGGCGCAGCAGGATGCCGCGGTCGTTGAACATCCACAGGTCGGCCTTGCCGAGCGCTCCGCCCTTGGCCTCGATGGCCTCGGTGACGAAGCGCAGAGCCATGTCCTGGTCCTTGTCGCCGATGGCCCGGGCGATCTCCATGAGCGAATCGCTGACCATGTCCGAGGCGACGCGGGTGACCACGCGCCGGGCCTCCTCGAAATACGTCTTGGCCTTGTCCGTGTCGCCGCCGGCCAGGTACATGCCGCCGATCTCCACCTTGCGCTCGAAATTGAGCGGCGAAAGCGTGTCCAGGCGGCTTAGGTAGGCCAGACGCTTGTCGCTCTCCCCGGACTCGCGGCACAGGTCCACGAGCCTTTTGAGCGGCTCGATAAAAAGCTTCTCCACCTTGGCCGCGGCCAGATAGTGCTTTTCCGCGGCGGCGTAGTCGCCACGCTTGAGCGAAGCGTCGCCCATGAGCAGATGGCACTTGAGGCTGTCGGGCTTGATCTCGAAGGCCTTGGCCGTGATCCGCTCGGCCTGCTCCAGATCGCCGGCGGCGATGAGTTCCGCCGCCCGGTCGAGCAGGACGCCGAGCTGGTTGTTGGGCTTGATGGCGAAGGCGATCTTCTCGATGAGCGCGTTGGCGGAAATGGGCTTGGTGATGATGCTGTCGGCCCCGATCTCGTGGGTGAGGACGAGCTCGTCGCGGGACATCTCGGTGCTGACCACGATGATGCGCACCCGGTCGCCGTAGAAGGTCTTGAGCACCTTGACGGGCTTGATGCAGGCGGCCTTGCGGATGCGCCGCTCGACGAACAGCACGAGCGGCGCGGGCGCGCGCCCCGCCGCCTTGTTGACGAACGCCACCAGCGCATCGTAGCCGGCGGTTTCCCGGAAGGCGGTCTTGACGTCGATACGCAGGCCGCCAAGCGTGAACTTCACCATGCGGGCGAAGCTCTCGTCGTCCGTGGCCGCCGCGGCCAAGCCGCCCTCGGCGAAATAATCCAGGACGATGCGCTCGTATTTTTTGGCCGTCTGCTCGGCCCGGACTCGCATGATATTCGACATGACCCCGTCCGCTCCCCTCACGCGCCGCCCGGTGCGCCGCGCACCCGGCGCAGCAGCGCCAAAAGCTCGGGATCGACGGCGCCGAACCCGGATTCCTCGCTGGCCGGGGCCAGCACCCGAAGCGGCGCGGAGCAGCATGCGCCGATCCCGCGCAGGCGCTCGACCAGGCCCGCATCCACGACCTGCCCGGCCACGGCCGCCTTTTCCCCCGTGCCGAGACAGATGTCCTCTTCCAGGATCATGCCCGCCGTCAAGTCCGACAACGACGCTTCGGCGCGCCGGTAGCCCTCGCGGGACCCGGCCAGCAGGCCGATCAGTTCCAGCGCCTTGGGATCGTACGTCCCTTCCCGGGCCTGCATGGCCGCTAGGGCCTCGTCGCGGCCGACGCCCGAAGTGAGCAGCCGGTCGTAGTCGAGGGCCGCCTTGAGCAGGCGCGCGCCCAGGGGGATGGCCGCGCCGCGCGGGCCGTCGTCCTCGCCGGCGAAGGCGCGTTCCTGATGGCGGATGATGTCGGCCACTTCGCCGAGTTTGGGGATATTGGCGAGCAGATCCGCGCCGATGCCGGGATGGCGGACGAAAAGCGCGGCCCTGTCCCCGTCCAGGCTGCCGACGGCGCGCAGGGAGGCGAACATGGATTCGGGCATGACCACGGCGCCGAGCTGGGACAGCGTGACCGCAAGTTCGATGCGCCAGAGGTCCGGGGCTTCCAGGCAGCGGGCCATGTCCATCACCAGCCGCCGGACCCGGACGGCGCGGCCCATGGCTTCGGCGTTTTGCAGGGCGAGCAGGTCGGTCAACAGCTTGATGATGCCGCGAAGCGCCCCTTTGAGAAAATCCCTTTCCGCCGTGGCCTGCAGGTAGTGGGCGACGCCGGCGGCCAGGGCCTCTTCCAGCGTCTCCTCGGCGCAGGGTTTGGACAGGAAGCGAAAGACCTGGCCGACGTTTATGGCCTCCATGGCCGTGCCCAGGTCGGCGTAGCCGGTGAGCAGGATGCGCACGGTGTCCGGGCATACCCGGCGCAGGCGGTCGAAAAATTCCAACCCGTCGAGCCCCGGCATGCGCAGGTCCGAGACGACCACGGCATACGGTCCGCCCTCGGTCACCGCCTCCAGCGCACGCATGGCCCCCACGGCGATGTCCACGGCGTATTTGCGCCGCAGCTTGCGCCTCAATGTCGCGGCCATTTCCGCGTCGTCATCGACGAACAGTATCTTGTGCTTCACGCCCATGCGCCCACATTCCTTGTTGCCGCGCCCTTCGCATCATGGCTTCCGTGCGCCGCCCTCCAGCGGAAAGCGGATGAAAAACCGCGCCCCTTCCCCCGGCCTGCTCAGAAAATCGATGGACCCGCCGTGGCGGGCCATGATGGCGTTGCTGATGGCCAGCCCCTGTCCCGTCCCCTTCCCCGCCGGCTTGGTGGTGAAAAACGGATCGAACACGCGCCCGGCATGGGCCGGATCGATGCCCGGCCCGTTGTCGGCCACGGTCACCGTCACGGCATCCGGCTCGAGCGCCGTATCGATGGCGATGCGGCCGCGCTTCCAGGGCTCCCGATGCGCCTGTTCCTCCAAGGCCTGGGCGGCGTTGAGGACCACGTTGAGCAGGACCTGGGACACCTCGTGGGGTTGACCATAGACCAAAGGCAACTCCGGGGCGAGGTTTAATTCCACTTCCGCGGCCTGCTTCCAGGCGTTGCGGGTGATGGTGACGATGTCGCGCACCTGGGCGTTTATGTCGAAGAAAAGCGCCTCCCCGGTGCCGGGATGGGACATCTGGCGCATGGCCGCCACGATCTCGGACACCTGCCGGATGCCCTTGCGGGTGTTGGCGATGGCCAGGGGCACCTCCTGGCGCAGATAGTCCATATCCAGTTCCTTTTCCAGCGCCCGCACCCGATCCAGGGCCTCGGCCAGGCCCTGTCCGTCCGGGCCGGGGTCCGACGCGCCGCCGGCGAGACGCGCGACCGCGTCGGCGAGCGCCGCCTGGGCGGTCAGAAAGGCGAGCAACTCGCCGAACGCCTCGTCGAGAAAGCCCGCATTGTAGCCCACGTACTGGATGGGGGTGTTGATCTCGTGGGCGATGCCCGAGGCCAGCTGACCGATGGCCTGCATGCGCCGCTCGTGCAGGGCCTTGAGTTCCCGAGCCTTGATTTCCGAAAGGTCCTGGCCAAGCAGAAGCACCCCGGCCGCGCCCCGGGGCTCGGGAACGGGATTGACCGTGAGGCCGAGCAGTCGCGCCTCGCCGCCGGGAACGCGGCAGCGCACCTCGTCCACGCGCACGGGCTGGAGGGTGCTGCGGCTTCGCGCCACGGCTTCGCGCACGTATTCCCCTTCGAAATCGAGGCCGACGTCGAAGAAGTCCCGGCCGGCCACCTGCGCGGAAACCAGCCCGAACACGGCCTCGGCGCTGGCGTTGAAGCGCCGGATGCGGTTGTCGCCGTCAAGGCTCACCAGAATGGACCGGATGGAGGAGAGCAGCATCTCGATGTCCTGGGTGACCATGGCCATCTCGCGCTCGAAGGCCTGCCGCCGGGTCACGTCGCGCACGATCTCGGCCAGGCCGATGAGGCCTCCCGCCGCGTCGCGCAGGGGATGGCAGACGATTTCCAGGCTCCGCTCGCCGCCGTCCCGGCCCGGCACCACGGCCACACGGGCGACTTTTTCTCCCGTGGCCAGGGCCTCGCCCGCGGGGCAGTTCCCGCAGAGCCCTTCCGGGGCGTCCGGACCTTCGTTGCACGGCTCCCCGACCGCAAAGGCCTTGGACGCGAAAAGCCCGCGCATGGCCGCGTTGGCCGCCAGAACGCGACCTTCGGCATCCAGGAAGCATGCGCCGACATCCACGGCGTCGAAAAAGGCGCGGAAAAATGGCGTCAGAGGATCGGGCGCACAGGCGACCTCCTTCTTTCGCGACCGGACGCGGCTCATCCGGTCCTCTCTTCGAGCCAGACGACCAGGGCGGCATCGCCTGCAGGAGAGACGCCGCGCACGAAAAGACAGTCCCCGACGGGCCGGTCGAACGACCGTTCCCTGTCCACCCGGCCGCCCTCCAGACACAGGGCGGCATCGCGCAACATGTCGCCGCCCTCGCGCAGCAGCGCGTCGCAAACGCCACCCATGCCGCGGCCCCCGGGCGCATCCCCGAGAGCTGCGGCCAGCGCGGTCGAAAACCCGAGCCCCGCTTCCAGGGCGCGGCCGTCCGGCACCCGGCCCACGAGGAGCGCGCGTTGCGCATACCCGTCCCACCCCAGGGGCACGCCGATGTCCCGCGGTTCCAGGTGCTGGCCGGCGCAGCGCCGCACGGCCCCGGCCAGGGCCGCGAAAAGGACCTCGGCCACCTTGTTGTCGACGAAAAAGTCCTGGAGGTAGCGCAGGGGCAATTTGCCTTGCGCGCCCAGGGGGAAATGGCGGCCCATGAGCGCCTGGTATCCTTCCCGGCTGATGTGCCCGCGCATGAGCAGCGCCTCGCCGAGATAGGCATGCTGGACCTTTTGCAGGAACAGCAGCGCGTCGAGGTCGCGCCGGGACAGGCAGCGCTCGCGCACGGCGATGTCGCCGAAAAGCCTCGGATCGTCCCGTTGCCGCTCGCGAATGGCCAGGACCTGTTCGGGAGTCAGCGCCCCGCGGTCCATGGCCACTTCGCCGATACGGCGGTTGTTTTCGTGCTGGAAGCGCAGGCCGTCCTCGAGCTGCGCCTCGGTCACGACTCCCCGCTCCACGAGAAAGCGCCCCAAAAAGCTCATGCCATGCCCCTTTTCACGGCCCCTCCGGCCGGCTTGTCACCGCCACAGGCGGCCCGACAGGGAACTGTCGGGATACGGCTGCGCCTCTTCCTGTTTCTTTTCAACGGCGCGCCTGAGGTTTTGCGCCTCGGTGAAACCGGGATCGAGCGCCAGGGCCATATCCAGGAATTTTCCGGCCAGCCGGAGCTTCTCCTTTTCGTAGTAGGTTCTGGCGATGTTGTAGAGCAGGTGCTCGTCGCGCTTGGTCAGTCGATACGCCTTGAAATAATAGCGCAAGGCCTGGGCATACATGCCGTGCTTGCGCATTTTGATGCCGAACTCGTTGAAAAGGTGCTTGTGTTCCTCGCCGAAGGCCGCCTCCAGGGTGATGATGCGACGGCAGACGAGGTTGGCGTTGTCGAGTTCGCCCCGGTCGAGATAGGTGAGCCCCAGGCCGAAGGTGGCGCGGATGTGCTCTTCGTCCACGCGCAGGGCGTTTTTGTATTCGAACTCCGCGGACATGTGCTCGCCCTGGCTGCGATGCGCGTCGGCCACGTCCACGGTCTCGCGGACCTGGCGCATCATGGGCACGACCTTGTTGAGGTAGAGATCCGGCTCAGGCAGATAGCTCGCGAGCAGCTCCTCCTTGGTCACGAGCCGCGCCTTGCCCGAAGGGATGAAGTGCTTGTTGAGGTTGCGTACGACAAACGATCCGTCGTCCTGCTCCTCGGCGAAAACGAAGATGTTCTGTTTGACCTTGCGCTTGGTCGTGCCGAACCCGATGACCGATTGGGACTGCGTGGAAAAGACCCCTTTGAACAGCTCGCCCGGTTTCCCGACCGTCTCGTTTTCGAGTCCAGGTGATGAGTCCATGCTGCGCGCCTGGTTGGAGGTTTCCGGCGGCCCCCGCCGCCCGGAGCGGTCTTGCTATCCGTCCAGAATCCTGGCGAAAGCCAGCTTTTCCGCTGGCGGCACAAGCACACGCCAACGGGCCTTTTTTCCGGAAAGAGCCCCGAGATCGAGCAGGCGGCGGATGGAGAGGGTGTTAAGTTCGAGTCCCCGTCCGAACACCAGCTCGCCCTTGAGGTCCGACACATCCTGATCGAGGAGCATGCCCGCCGCAAGCCCCTCGCCGGGAACCAGCCTGGGCTCGTAGCCGTCGGGCATGGTCGCCAGGGACTCCAGCGCGCCGAGCACCTCGGGATCGTACCAGCCCTCCCGGGCGTACATCCGCTCGAGGCTCTCGGTCACGGCATTGTCCGACTGGCGCTTGTAGCGGTACAGGGCCTCCAGGGTGTCGAAATCGAGGGCGACCTTGAGGATGCGCGCGCCAAGGGGGATGCGCTCCCCCTTGACGCCGTCCGGCGGCAACCCGCCGCCGTCGTAGCGTTTCTCCTGGTAGGCGATGATTTCCGCCACTTCGCGCAGGCGGGGAATGTTGGCGACGAGGTCCGCGGCGACCTTGGGATGCATGGCGAACTGGTAGGCCTTGTCCCCGGGCAGGGGCTCGCCGCGGTAGGCCTTGCGCAGGATGTCGGCCGGCAGGCCGGCGCAGCCGATCTGGGAGAGCATGGCGGCCAGTTCCAGCCGCCAGGCGTCCTCGATGCCCAGATACGCGCCCAGTTCCATGGTCAGGCGCTTGACCCGGGAGGACTTGCCGAACGCCTCCGGGCTCACCATTTCGAGCAGGTTGGTCAGGAGCTTGATGGTGCCGCGCACCGTACCGCGCAAAAGCTCCTTTTCCGCGGCCTGCAACTGGTACTGGCGCAGTCCGGCGGCCAGCGCCTCGGCCAGGTCCTCCTCGGGACAGGGCTTGGTCAGGAAGCTGAACACCTTGCTTTTGTTGACCGCGGCCATGGCCACGGCGATGTCGGCAAACCCCGTGAGGATGATGCGCACGGCATCGGGACGCAGTTCCCTGACCCTGCCCAGGAACTCCACCCCGTCCATGCCCGGCATGCGCAGGTCCGACACGACCACGGCCACGTCCAGGCCCGCCGCCAGCATATCCAGTCCGACCTGCGGCCCGGCCGCGACCTCGACGTCGTAGGTTTTACGAAAGGCGCGCGCATACGCCGCCAGGATTTCCTGGTCGTCGTCCACGAACATGATGCGCGGTTTCTCCATGGGGCTCCGGGGCCGGCCGGCCGATCTGGAGTCGACGGCCCTACCCGTTTTTCCTAGGCCATGCGCCGCGCTTTTTCAAGGCGGCCGGACAGCCCTCAGGCGAGGGCCGGCCAGGCTACGCCGTCGCGCGCCGCGATAATGCCCGGGGCATCCACAGCCGCCTGGACGGCCCGTTTGGCGACAAGACGCGCGCGCTCGATGCGCCGGCCGAAATCGCGCCATTTCTCCGCCGCGGCGAGCACCGCCGCCGCCACCTCGGCCGCGCTGTCCGCGGTGACGCCGATCTCGTTGAAGATGTCCGGATATTCGGCTTCGCTGGGCGTGGGGTCCTGAAGCAGGGCCGTCGCCTGCGCCTCCTTGGTCTGGTAGGCGGCCATCTGTCCCGCGCCCGGCGTCAGCACCGTCTGGCGCAAAGTTTCGGCCGCGACGTCCAGGGCCGCGCAGGCTGCCGCCTTGGCCGCGTCCAGGTCGATCTCCCAGGGCTGCCCGATCTCAACGAACGTGCCGTCGGAGACGGGGAGGACGAGACAGCCGGGGTAGAGGCCGGAAAGGTCCTGGGAGTCGGCGTGTGTCGAAATTACGGTTTGATTGCGTATGACTATTTTCATCTGTATCCCTAGTATGCAATAATTGCGTTGTTGTTTCCGATCATATTGGCCGCAGGAGAGAAATCTGTCATATTGTTTCTCAATAAGCACGAATTCTGTGGTGCATACACATGGGTCATTGAAGCCATAATTGCCACACTACAAGAATCCAATACGTTTACACCCGTCAGATATGCAAGGCCATGTGAATGGGAAAGTATACCTGTATAGTATGAATACTTAAATATTACGCCACATATTTCGCAGTTTGCCCCATATTGCACGAGCATTCCACGCCCTCCTCTTATAAAAATACAATTATATATAGCTGCACTAGCATTCGACGTGACAGTAACTCCTATCGCAATATCGTTTTCGTTTTCAATGCGAAATCCTTGAATAGATATTAGCGATCTTTTTATGTTAAAAATAAAAATATAGTCCTGACCCTGGTATTTAATAACAGCTCTATTGCATGGCTTGATGACAATGCTCCCGCCGCCGGCTGTTGCCGACGCAAACGTCTCTGCCGAGCAGGTGATGACCGTGTTGCCGCCGGAATAGCTCACATCCGATACGACATACGCGCCATTCAGCCCATTCGTGCTACTGCCCGTCAACCCGAGGATATCCCCAACCTGAATCGACGAGGTGTAATCACCTGCCACGGTGATCGTCCTGGCCGACGTGTCGATGGCCGCAATCGCCACGACCGTCTCGGCCGACGTGTTGCCGATGATCTGGATTTTGTCCGCGTCGGGATGGTCGATGACGATCGTGCTCGAGATGGTGTACGTCCCGTCCGCCACCTGGATCGTCACCGTCACGCCCGAGGCGATCAGCTTGTTGCGGATGCTCGCCAGAGCCCGGGAGATGGAGGCGAAAGAGGCGTTCGGCGAACCGTCGCCCGTCGCATCGTTCCCAGTCGTGGCCACATGGAGCGTCGTATCCGCGGCGATGAGCCCCTTGGCCGCTCCGGCGAGCCCGGCCGGGGTGACGGCTTTATCGGCGCAGGCGCCTGCCTGCGTTTCGGCCACCGTGGCCAGCCGCACCTTGCCCTTGCCGCCTGTCGTGGCATCGGAGACCCAGGCGTCGACCGTTCCCGCAGCGTCGGATACGACGATTTTCGTTGCCGCGGGCGTTGCCGCAGCGTTTGCCGGATCCTGCACGACGCGGGAGGCGGCATCGAGGGAGGCGAGGCCCGATGCGACGGCCTTGGAGGCGAGAAACGCGTCGATGGCGGCATGGCTGTTGGTCCCGACGCCGGCAAGCGCGCCATGGGCCACCGCACCGCCGTCGGCCGGCCCCGTGTGCCCATGGTTGGCCAGCGACGCCGGGACGTCGTTGCCGTGGAGCACGGCCGCGAGAGCGGCCGTAAGCCCGCCCGTATCCAGGGCCAGGGTCACGGTGGTCCGGTCCGCATCGGCGGCGTAGAGCGCCGCGGCCACGGTGCCGTAGCGCGCGCCGTCCGCGCCGCAGTCGGCAAGGACCCGCACGCCGGGCGAGAATTCGACCGTCCGGTCGCCCGTGACGGCAAAAGCGTTCGTTCCCAGGAAACTGGCGATCATAGAGCTCCCTCCGTAAATCCGGTTCGAACTGGGTGTGGGGGTGTGGTTCGTAACGAAAAGGATCAAGAGAACCGGGCGCGCACCGCAAGGCGCGCCGTGCGGCCGACACCGGTCCAGTCGCCGAGCGTCAGCGAGGCCTGAATCCGGTAGACCCCGGCCTCGGCCAGATCGCCGGCCTTCGTGACGTAGCGGATATGGCGCGTGACGCCGTCTATTCTCACGAGGCTTCCGGGAAAGACGCGCACCGCGCCCGAGGGCGCGCGCGCAAGTAGGGCCGGCGCGCCCGCGCCGGCAATGTCCCGGCCGCAGTCCACCAGCAGCTCGACGCCCGTATCGCCTTGGTAAATGCTGTCCATTGCGACTCCGCTCAGGTTTGTTCGATTGCGACCGGGGAGGAAAGAACGACGGAAGGGACCACGGCGCTCCATAACGCGATACGGGTCGCAAAGGGCGAAGACAGGCGCGCCACCGCGCGCAGCCCCGTTCCGGGCAGGGCCTGCGGCGCCGTCAAGGCAAGCGTGGCTGCGCCCGGTCGCGCGACGGTCCGGCTTTGCCAACCGGCAGTCCCGGCATGCCCTTGCGCTTGTGCGGGCGAAACGCCTGCCGCCGCCCTGGCGTCTCCCCTTCCCGGACCGGCCGCGGCCCTGGCCAAAGCCCGGGAACCGGCCGCGTGCGCCGCGCTTGCCGCAGCCACGGGAGCGCCTGCCGCACGGCACGCCGCCGCCGCACTGCCGGCACGGCCCACGACTGTCGCGTCCGCAGCGGCCATTGCCGCACGGCAGGCAACGACGTGCGCCGCCGCATCCTCTCCGCAGAACCCGGTCGCCTGATCGGTCCAGGCCGCGGCGGCATCCACCCATGGCGTCGCCACGGCTACTCCAGAACCAGGACGCCGGCCGCGTCAAAGGTCACGGAAAAAGTGCCGCCGGTCACGCCCACGTCCTGGCCGAAATCGAGCAGGCACAGCAAAGGGTTGGTCAGGCCGCCGGCCGTCTTGGCGGCGTAGACGACGGCGTAGCGCGCCGAGATCGTGGCCCCGGCCCAGGACGGATCGGCAGCGTCCAGCACCGCGGCATCGCCGGAAACGCTCCAGGTCACGCCGGAAAGAACCGCGCCGCCCGTGGAGTAGCCCGCGCCCGATACCTCGGCCGCGGCCACGTCGGCGAACCTGGCGTGGCCGGAATCCGGCACGTAGGCGTGCGTCAGGAGCGCGCATTTGAGCGTGTCGGAACCCAGGACGAACAACCCTTCGCCAAGCCCCCGCTTGCAGGACGCATAGATGCGATTGGCCATAAATCCTCCTGTCATGGCGTTATTGCGTTAGACCTTGTAATTGTAATTGTGGTTGTAGCTTTCGCGGTAGCCGCTGGACTTGGACGAGCTCTCGCTGACGGAGCGCTGGGTGGATTCCGTCGTGCTCGTATTGGTGCGCTGGCCGATGGACTCGCTGTAGCCGATCTGCGCCGAGGCGTTGACGGAACTGAGCGCACTCGCCGCCATCTGCGCCGAAACCTGCGCACCGGAGCGGATCTTTTCCGCTTCCAGGCGCAGCTCGCCGAGCGAATTCTGGAGCAGCATGTTCGCCTCCTTGATCGAGACCTCGGCGGACTTGAGGTAGGCGTCAACCTGGGCGGCATGGTCCTTGGAGCGCAGGTCGGCCGCGGCGCGGCGAGAAGCGAGCCCGGCTTCGTAGGCGCGCAGCGAGAGTTCCTTGTCCTTGAGCAGCACTTCGGCCGCGGCCCTGGCCTTGGCCAGGTCGGCCTCGTAACGGCTCACGTCGGCCTTGTAGGCGTCGAGCTTGACCTTGTTCTCCTCGGCGGACGCGGCAAGCCGTGTTTCGGCCGCCGTTTTTACCGCGGCGACGCGCTCGCCGTAGGCGCGCACCTGTTCGGCGTATACCCGCGCCTTGGCCTCCTGTCCGGCCATGGCCGCGGCCTGGGCGTTGTAGCGGGCGGTATTGGCGTTGACCGTGGCCACGTAGGCCTGCACCTGCGCCTCGTAGGCGCTGATGCGGTCGCGGCTCACGGCCGCCTTGGCCGCCGCGCCTTCCATGCGGGCCTTGTAGAGAGAGACGAGCATGGACGCGCCGGAAAGCTCGGCCAAGTACAGATCGGCGGCGCGCTTTTGCGCCTCGCCCGAAAGCCGCGCCCCTTCCAGGCGAACCTTGTAGGTCTCCAGTTCGGACAGGGCGGCACGGATGCGCGCCTCGAACACGGCGGCGTCGGCCTGGTAGCGTGCGAGCTGGGCGTTGTGCACGGCCACCTCGGCGTGCAGGGCCTCGTAGCCGTATTGCGCCAGGGCCTTGGCCCCGTCGAAGGCGCGGGCGGCCGCCTGGTTGAAGAGTTCGATGCCCTGCGCCTCCAGGGCCAGGGCGTCGGTCACCGCGGCCCGACCCTGTTGCGCGGCCATGTCCGCCTGCCTGGCCAGGATGTCCAGGTTGCCGGCGGCGACCTTGTCGGCGTGCGCGGCGTAGGCCTGGCGCAGGGCCTCGGCCAGGGGTCCGGACAGGGCGGCCGTACCCCGGGCGGCGAAGCCGTCGGCAAGCTCGGCGAGCCGGGCCGCCAGTTCGTCTTCCAGACGGTTTTTCGCCCGCTCCCACAACCGCGCCTCGAGCTCCGGGCCATATCCGGCCCCGCCCGCGCGCACCTCCCCTTCCAGGCGCGCGGCGAGCGCCTGGCGCAGGGAGGAATCGTAGGCCGCCTCGCGCGGCATGACGAAGAGGTTGCCCGGGACGAGGAGCTCGGGCATGGGCGGCCGCTCGCCCTCGAAGGTCGGGGTGATGGGCCCGGGCAGTTCGGGGATGGCCACGGGATCGAAAACCGGCGGGTCCGGCAGCACGACGGCGGGATCGGCGGGCGTTTCGATCTCGGCCAGGGCCGGCGCGCCGCTCGGAGCCTCGGGCCAGGCGAGGTCCGGCTCCTCGGGCAGGATCACTTCCGGCGGGACCACGGCGAAGTCCGGTACGGAAAACCCGTCGAGACGCGACGGGGAAAACTCCGGCACCTCCGGCGCGGCCACGTCTTCGACGGCGACGGCGGCCAACTCCGGCGCGTCGGGCACGCCGGGGTATTCCGGCGTTTGCGGCAGTTCGGGCAGATCCACGGACGGATAGGTCAGCTTGGCCACGCTGCCCAGGCGCTCCAGGAACGTCAGCGCCGTGTACCAGGCATCGCTGGCGTAGTTTTGCGCCGTGTCGAATTTGTTGCGGACAATGCCGGCCGCACCGGTGGAATCGCTCATGACGCCTCCTTGGGGATGGTGATGGCGGTCAGGCCCAAAGCGACGGCCTGGGACGCCTCATGGTCGTCGGCCACGAACAGGCCGGTCAGGGCCTCGAGTTGCAGCAGGTAGGCCTGGGCCGGGGACAGGGCGTAGTGGAAAAAACGCGGCAGGCAGACGTCCATGGCCGGGTTCATGCGGTACGCGCCGATGGCCGCGCCGGTCGCGCCGTTATGCAGGGTCCAGGCGTTGACGCCGCTGGCCTGGTAGGCGCAGGCCGCATCCATGGCGCAAAGGGGCTGCCGTCCGGTGGAGACGACGACGTCGGCCGCGTCTGCGGCGGCGACGTAGAGCCGTACGGTCCCGTCCGCCGCGTGGGTCATGACCACGTGGTGCCACACGCCCCGCGCGATCGGATCGCTGATGGCCGGGGCATAGCCGAACTGGCGTTCGAAGTGGGACAGGCGCGCGCCGAGGAGCCGGTCGCCGTTGTAGAGGAAGAGCCCCGCCGCCTGCAGGCCGATCACGAAGCCCCAGGGATGGGGATAAGCCGCGCCGCGCGCATCGCGGTAGGCGTCGCCGGCAAGAAGCGGCGCGCCGTCGCAGGCTGTTTCCACACGCTTCGCGCCGAGCAGGGTTTCCGTATTGGCGGCGTAGTCCGCGTTCCAGGGAGCCCAGGGATAAGTGACCGTGGCCGACCAGTCCGGATGCAGGTGCGGCGAGCAAAACCCCAGCAGTGGCGAGATGGAGCCCGGGCACCCCCAGGCGTAGTCCGCGCCGTCGGCACTTTGCAGCAGATGGACGCGAAAGGGATTGCACACGCCGCGCGCGTCGTAGGTGTAGTCGTATTCCAGGTATTCGCGCAGCCGCACCAGGCAGCTCACGGAAAAGGGCGCGTTGTCCGGGATGTGGTCGCGCCCGTAGAGCAGCCCCGAGGCCGTGCCGCCCGGCAGCGCGAACACGCCGCGTTGCCGCGCGATGCCGGCTTCGGGCAGGCCCTCGGCTTCGGGCAGGCCGGCCTCGCCCGGGGACAAGACGGTCACGCCGTCGCCAAGGCCCAGGTGCCAGCCGGCGAGCGTGCCGTCCGGCACGGCGTTTTCCAGGCCGTCTCCGCCTTCGTAGCGCGCCAGACAGTCCGGGATGGCGAAAAAGGAGCCGGCCTCGCGCCTGCGCGGCCCGGGCAACGCCCTGCGGCGCGGCGCGTCCTCCCGCCCGGCCGGGGCGAGGATGTCCACGCTGTCGAGGCTCCCGGTGCGGCGGCAGACGAGCGTCTCGCCACCGGGCAGGCGCACCGTGCGGGAAAAGACCGGCAGCTCGAAGACGTTTTCCCGGCGCATGGCATCAAGTTCACGAATCGCCTGGGCGCGCAGGCGCGCCAGGTACGGATCGTCGTCCTCGAGGTCCGCGCCAAACAGTTCACCCGCGAAACGCAGCCGCGCCGTCGGCCGGAAATCCGCATTCACGGCCGCCTCCGGTCGAGCGGCACGACCACAAGGGAGATGGTCCCGATGTCCAGGGCCGCGCCGTCCAGGTTTTCGAGCGCCACCCGCCAGGACGTGCCGTAGCCCCGCGCGAGCCGCACCGTGGCCCGGCCGGGGAGATCGTCCTCCCCTGCCGGACCGAGCAGGCCGCAAAGCGTCGCGCCGGCCCCGCTTTGCGCCGTGAGGGCAAGTTCGCCCGCGACGACGCCTTCGACAGCCACCGCCTCAAGGCGCTTGGCCCCGGGCAAGCCGCAGTCCGTGGCCGGCAGCGCCGCGCGCGCGGCAATGGGCGCGCCGGCGTCGTCGTCGCCGCCCACGCGGTAAAGCCCGTTGGCGTCGGCCAGCAGGATCGCGCCGTCATGGACGCAGGCGGCCCCGGACGGCAGACCGGCATGGGCAGTCAGCGCGCCGCTTGCAAGCTCCAGGGAAAATCCCAACGTGGTCGTCATACCCATTCCTCCCCGGCGGCGGGATCGAAAACGTAAGCTGCCAAGTCCTCTCCCGGCGCGACCGCCTCGCCCCGGACCGTAAGCGCAGGGGCAAACGCCGTGGCCGCGGCAAAGCGAAGCGGCGCGGCCAGGCCCAGGAATTCCGGCAACGGCACAGGCAAGACGGCTGCGGCAAGGCGGCCGTCCAGCCCGTGCACCCGCGCGGCAGGTGCCGGCAAAGCGCAGCCGCCGCGGCCCAGCATGCCGGCAAGCCCCCACGCCTGCGCCCGGGCGCGGGGCAGTCGCGCGCCGGCGACGGCGGCCGTGCGCTGCCGGGCCTCCGCGACAATACGCTGGCGCGGCAAACGGCACGTGCCACGGCCGGCGCAGCCGGCAAGGCCGGAGACCGTCGCCAGGGGCGTCGCCGCTTCGCCCCGCGCCCCAACAAGGCCGGACACGCTCAACCGCTCTAATGCGGTCTGTCCCCAGGCCGATCCGGCCGAGACCAGCGCAGCCGGCGCAGGCAACCGGCAGGCCCCGGCAGCCGCGCACGCGCCACGGCAGGCCAGAAAGCCCGCGGCGACTTCCACCGCGCCCCGCGCGCCAAGCGTTGCCTCTCCGGCCAGGACCAGGGCGGGAAGCCTCACGGCATCGGCCGCCGCCCGGGCGAAGAATTCCGCCGCCGTGGCGCGCACCGTGAAAAACACGGTCGCGGTCAGGGCGTAATCGACCAGGGCGTAGGAGGCCGACTCGCCAAGGACCGGCCGCGCGGCGGCCGGTCCTTGGTCCGGACCGAGCGTCCAGTCGAGCGCCGTCCACAAGCCGTCGTGTTCGCGCCTGTAGGCGACCCAGGCATGGCCGGACCTGTCGATGCCCACCCGGCCGAAGGCCGTGACTACGCGGTCCGCGGGAATCCCGGCGGCGAGCAGCAGGGCGTGGAGCAAAATCGTCCCGTCCTCGCAGTCGCCGCTGCCCAGATAATAGGTGGCCAGGGCGCAGTTCCAGACGTCCGCGCCATCCTCTTCCGCCACATAGGCCACAGCCCGGGCCACGGCGTCGCACAGCGCCACGGCCACGGCATCACGCCCCGTCGCTCCTGCGGCCAGGGTCTCCGCCAGGGCGGCGAGTTCGGGGTCGCCCTGGTCGAGCAGAGCCACCACTGCGGCGGAACCCGATGCGTGGGCCACGGGGTTGTCCAGGCCGCAGGCAAAGGCCCGCTCCCCGAAACGGGGAAGCGCCAGGGCCGCGTCGCCATGCCGGTTGGCATCGCTCCCCCCTGCCGCGACAGCGCCGGGCAAGGTTACTGCCGCCGTACCGCCTGTGGCGGCGACGGCGAAAAGGGGCGTTGCGGCAAGGGACACCAGGATGGCCGGGGAGGCTGCGCCGACGGCCCCGGGCAGGGGCATGGCGCACGCCGCCCCGTTATAGACCCGGCCCGCAACAGCCCCGGTCAGGCCGCACGCCGGCAGCGCGCACGCGCCAAGCGACCGCCAATCCCCGGCAGCGGCGACCAGCGGCACGGGCAGGGGCAGGCCGCCGCCGACCGTAGTCACACCGCAGGTGCCGCCGGCCGCGACTTCGCAGCGCACAGGAACGAGCCCCGCGCCCGTGAGCGCCTCGTCGGCCAGGGCCTCGACGGAAAAGAGGTAATCTTCAAGGGCGGGCATGGGGCCTCCCGATGACGACGCCGCGCCTCTCGCGCACGCACACGACGCGCGTTTGGGCAAAGGGATCGGCGCGGTCGGGGACGGGCGCGCCCGTCACGCTTTCAGACGCAGCCAGCGCGGCCAGGGTTTCCGGCGTCGCCAGAGGCGGCACGTCGCGCGCCGCCGGGTCCGTATCGTATGGCATCGAGGTCACCTGTGCTTTGGTTCCAAGCGTTGCGGCCACGGCCTCAGAAATCCCCGTACAAGACGAGTTCCGCCACGTTGTAGATGCCCTTGATGTTGGGCTTAAATGCCCGCACGACCATGCGGTAGGCCAGAAAATGCCGCGGATCGGCAATGTCCATGCGATCCGAGAGAAAGACGCCGTCATCCCACCAGTCGCAGGCCTCGTCGTAATACGGACTCGAGAACGTGACGCGCATGCCGGCAAACCGGGTCATGGAAAGCAGCGTCGCCCACTCCGCTTCGTCATTGGAGCCTTCCAGGGAAAAATCCGTGGGATAGCCGCAGGGCGCGGCGCTCATGGGGCAGTTGTAGGAAATGGAGGCCGTGGAGGAGAACTGGAAGCCGGTGACGAGCACGGGTTCCTCGAAACGCAGGCCCACGTATTCGGGCACGGCGTTGCGCGGGCTCGGCATCCAGTTGCCGTTGTAGAGATCGCCGTTGCCGATCATGAAGTTGTGGACTTCATTGGGATCCTCCACGTCCATGGAGGAATAGAAGACCTCTCCGGGCGTACGGCAGACCCGGTCGGCGTCGGCATGGACGCAGCCGGGGACGTCGTCGAAGCGCCGGGCGAGCAGCAGGTCGCGGTAATACTGGGGATCGTAGGGATCGGGCGTGACCGTGGCCAGTCCGGCCGCCGTTTCCCGGTAGAGGGCAAGGGAGTGCATGGCCCCTCCTTAGAACAGCAGTGCGGCGTCACCGCCGAGTTGCATGCGTCCCCGGACCACGAGGCCCCCGGCCGGCATGTCGCCGACGAACCAGGCGACGGCGACGCCGCTTAAAGCGTCGGCGTCCTGGACGGTTGCGCCCTGCGCGGCGACGGCGTCGAGGTCGGCATCGGACGCAAGGAGCGTGTCCCAGACGTCCACGGTTTCGAACGCGCGACGGATGCCGCGCGCCTCGACGCGCACGCCCTTGATCACGGCCAGGGCGTAGCGCGAGGCCTGGGCGTCCGGCAGGTAGAAACGGCCGTAGCCGTAGTGGGAGACTTTGAGGTCGAACACGTCGTCTTCGCCGGTGTCGGAATAGATGATTTCCAGGCCGGGCAGGGCCTGGCCGGCGGAGTAGGAACCCTGCAGGACGCCGCTTCTCGGCGTCTGGGCCAGGTTCACCCGGCTGCCGAAGGAATAGGGCGTGGCCCGGGCCTCGGAAAACGCCCGGCCGCACACGACCCGCACGCGGGCCGGAAAGCCTTCGAACCGGCAATGCATGGACTGTGGATAGATCTCGGACATGGCCTTCTCCGCCGCCTGCGCGCGATTCCCGCGTTTTCATCTGCGGAGCCGGGGAGCGTTCGCCCCGGCTCCGCGCCGCAACCGGTCGCCTCCGTCTAGGAGGCGGGCATGGTCACGGAGAAGCTGTCGATGGTGGTGGTCGCGCCGGCGGTGATGGCGGTGCTGCTCATGTTGAGCTGCGCGCCGGAGGTGGAGACCGAACCGTCGAAACGGGCGTGCGTCGTGTCCGCGCCGGTGGTGCGGTCGGTGGCGTAGAAGCGGAACCAGCCCGCCGTGCCCGTGGCCGAGGCCACGCCGGACCAGACCTCGGCAGCGGCCTTGGCGCACGCGCCTTCGACCGGGTCGCCGAAGTTGAGGCCGTTTTCCCCGGTGCCGGGGCTGAATGTTCCCGAGGACACGGTGATTTCCAGAAGCGGCGTCGCGCCTTCGGCGTCGTCGGCGCTGGAGGGCTGCACGCCAGGGAAGAGGCGGATCACGCCGTACTGCATGATGCTTTTGAATCCCGAGGTGCCGAGCAGCTTGTTGCGAAGACCGGTGGAGAGACGAAGGGCCATGCTGGCGCTCCTTGCGGCAAGAGGTTGCGGCAAATATGCCTAGGACTCGAGAAACAACAGATAACGGCCGGTTCCGGCCACGGCGCGGGCCCGGGCGGCCGGGATGCGGGCGGCGGCGAGGCGCGTGACCCGGCCCGAGGGCAGGCCCAGATACACGCCGTCGCGGCCGGCCCAGACGGCGGCGTCGCCCGCAAGCTCCCGGCCGGCCACGGCATCATGGCGACCCGCGGACAGGGCTGCGTCGCTGCCGGGAAGGGGCGGCACCGGGCTTGCGCGGACAAAGGTCATGGTTTTCGGGTCGCTGCCTGCGGCGAAGGTCACGCCGGCGTCGTCGCCGACGAAAAGCCCCCCGGCCACGGGGCGCAGCATGCGTACCCGGCCCGTGGCCGGCGGCAGGTAGCCGGCCAGGGCATCGACCCAGTCGTTGAAACCGGCCCCGGCGGTGAAGCGCACGAGCGCGCCGTCGGCGATCCATATCCGGCCGGCGAATGCGGCCAACAGATGCCCGGCGGGCGGCGCGACGTAGCGCCCGTGGCGGTCCGGGCCAGGGTAGCGCCCGCCGTCCCAGGGGCCGGCCGCGCCGTCGCGGATGCGGCCGTTTTCGAAGCCGTTGGCGAAGTAGACGTCCGTGCCGATGCCGAGGAAGGCGACGTCCGCACCGGGAGCCAGGCCCTCGCACAGGACGCGCGCCCCCCCCTCGGCCGGGATGCGCACGATCGCACCGCCGCGCGCCCCGTAGAGGTCGCCGCCATGGGAGAAAAGGGCCTCGTAGCCGCCCTCCCCCAGCCGGACGTACCCCGGCCGGCGCCTCAGCCTCCCATCGACCACATCGACGTTGACGGCCTCGGCCAGAGCGTAGGCGCCCTTGGCCGGATCGCAGGCGAGCCCCAGGGGCGACGCCGACGCGCCAAGCCCGAGGCAGCGCGTCAGGCGGCACTCCCGACTCACAGCCAGCCCTCCCCGAAGGCGCAGGGCACGTCCACGGGCTCGGCCTGGACCGTGGCCGGGCCGTAGAGCCCGACCAGCTCGGCCAGGGCGGCGTCGTAGCGCGCGGCGTACGCCCGCGTCTGCGGTTTTTTGCCCTCGGCCCCTTCCTCCAGGCGCTCGAAGAGCTCCCGGCAGGCAAAGGAGACAAGGAGCCTCCCGGCCAGGTGCGGCGGCAGGCAGGACGGTTTGTCGGCATACCCGACCACGGGGTCGGGCAGACGGAAATAGCCGACGGCGATCTCAACGGACGTTTGCGGCACGGGCAGCACATGGAGCCTTCCCGCACCGGGGGCGGCGAAGCGCACGGGACCGCCTGCGGCAAGGCGCGAGGTCCGCCGCAACGCGGCCGGATCGGGCAGGATGCGTATCCGGCCGCGCCCGGGGAGGAGGAAGGCATCGATCGGGCCGTGCTGCAAGTCCGCCGGCAGCGCGGCATGCTCCTGCCCCGGTCCGAAGGGGAGCCGGGCTTCGGCGGCGAGGGCCGGCAGGCGCGTGGCGGCGGCGGCGGCCAGAAGCCCGCGCCGCAAGGCGCGCGCGACCTCTTCTTCGCCGACCGCGGGGTCGTCCACAATCGCCGTCACCTCGGCCGTAAGCGCGCCCAGGGCGTCGGGGCAGGCGCTGCGCATCCCCTCGGCCGCCGTCCGGGGCAGAAAGAGTCGAGCCTCGGCCATGTCTGGCTTCCTCCGCTATCGTTGACTGTTGCGTGTTCGGTGGCGACGGGACCTAATCGAGGGTCAGGAAGCAAGGCTGGCAGCGGCCGTCGGTGAAGGCGGCGGCAAAGGCCACGCCGGTCACGGGCTGGTCGGTGTCCAGGGTCGCGTTCATGGCCGACAGGCTGCCGGGCGCGGCCCCGGGCACGAGCATGCTGCCGACCGGGGCCGCGCCTCCGGCCAGGCAGCAGGCCACGCCCCCGGTCTGGGCAAAGTAGTAGTGCCCGGCGGGCACGTCGCAGGGCGCAACACCCACGGGCAGGTTCTCCTCCGTGGCCGAGGCCGTGACCCCGCCCCAGGGCGAGGGCACGAGGGAGACCTTGGATTCGACCGTGAGTGCGGCGCGAAGCGGCTCGGCCAGGGTCAGCACCACCGTCCCGCCCGCGGCGCAGGCCGTGTTGGAGAGGATGCGGCACTGCATGCCCTTGCCGGCGGCGGCGGCCACCTGGAAAAAACCGTCCTCGTAGGCGTTTTCGGCCACGGCCGACGCGCCCACGGTGAGCGACAGCACCCGCTCGCCGACGGCGGCCGGCGTGGCGGTAAGGTTCTGGTGCGCGGCCACGGCCGCCGGGGCCAGGCCCAGGGTGCCGGCGGCAAGGGAAGCCGTGCCGGCCTTGGCGTAACGGAACTTGCGGCCGTCGGCGGTGATGCGCAACGCGCCTACGGCTTCGCGTTTGGCCGGCGAGGTTTCGGCGACGTCCTGGGTGAAGCTCAGTTTCATGGGCTGGGCCATGTTTTCCTCCGTATGTCGGCGTTAAGAGGGGATTAGGACAGGTTGGAATGGCAGGCGTGGGCGCGGCGGTTGGAGCAGATCAGGTTGCCGTGCCAGAGGATCTTCATGGAGCGCCCGGCCGGACCGGCGAGATCGACCCAGGGCTGGCGGGCGAAGAAGCCGTTCTGGTGCACCGCGAATCCCAGGTAGTTGGTGTTGAGCGCGAACAGGTGCCCGGCCGGACAGTAGTCGTCGGCGGCCACGACCATGCCTTCGTAGACGAGGTGGGTGAAGCCGGCACTGGCCACCCCGTCGTCGGTGACGAAGCGCTGCTGCACCTGAAGGATGCGCGAGACCTTGTTGTAGAGGGACTCGGTGGTGACGGCGATGTTGGGCTTGCCGTCGCGGCCGTCGGAGACCTTGGCCGCGCTGCGCAGCTCCTGGAGCGCCTCGAGGCTCACGGTCACGGCGTCGGAGACGGTGACGCCTTTCCAGGGCTTGGTGCCGTCCGCGGCAAGCAGGTCGTTTTCGGCGATGCCGCCGTAGGCCTTGTCCCCGTCGGCGCTGGTCAGGGCGCGCAGGCCCGTGAGCGTCGGGGCCTCGTCGCCGGCGGCGGAGTAAAGGGTGGCCGCGAGCCAGCTCGCGCAGGTGCGCTGGGCGGTCTCGATCTTCTGGGTCACGAACTGCACGGCGGCGTAGTCTCCGGCGGCGGCCACCTCGTCGGTCAGGTAGACGGTGGCGTTGCCGTAGGCGTGCTTCCAGTCGAAGGCCGCGGCGTTGACCGTAACCCGGTCGTCGCTCGAGAGCGTGTCCGAACGGGTGAAGAAGCCGCCCTCGGCGTCGGAGTAGTTGAGCGGCACGCGGATCTTCTCGCCGCCGCCGGGCCGCTCGAACAGGCCCGCCTGGCGGTTCATGAGCAGGTCCAGGAGGAAGGAGTTGCGGAAGTAGATGTCCACGGCCTTGCCGCCCGCGGCGGCGAAATAGTCGCTGGTGATGGACTCGATTTCGGTCATCGAAAGGGACATGCGGTCTCCTCCTTGGGGTTAGACGCCGGCAGACCGGCGGCGGGCGGCAAGACGGGCGGCGAGGACGGCGTTGATGCCGCCGAACTTCTCGGGCGCGGCCAGGTCGGGATCGACGCCGCGTCCCCGCCCGGCGTCGGCCGGGGCGACGCTCAAGGTGCGGGCCAGCCCCTTGGCGCGAACGCGCTCCATGGCCCGGGCCTCGGCCGCGGCGGCGGCTTCCTGGCGCGCCGATTCCAGGGCGGCGGCGTTTTCCTGGCGCGCGGCCTGCAGGTGGTGGGCGAAATACGCGCCCACGTCGTCGAGGAGCCCGTTGGCGCGCTGCTGCGCTTCCAGGGAGCCGTCCGCGGCCAGGCTGCGGAAATCCGGGTGTTCGGCCACGAAGCGGTCCATGAGGGTCTGGCGCTCGACTTCACGGCGTTTGGCGTCCAGGGCGTCGAGGCGGTTTTCGAGCAACGCGTCCAGGCGTTTTTCCAGTTCGGCGAAAAACGGTTCCACGGCGGACAAGCCGGGAGCGGCGGACACGGCCGGTTCGGGCGGCGCGACGAGAGTGGCTTCCATGAACCTCCCCTTTTCTCGGGTTGACGGTTGGTATGCTCAAGGCCCCTGGCGGATGCCGGCGGCCGAGAGGGCGCGGTCAGGTCGCGGCGCGGCGCGCGGCAAAGCGGTCCAGGACTTCCCGGGCGATCTCCGGCCGGGGCGCGGAGGCGCGGCGGCCCTCGCCGGATTCCTGGGGACGCAGGCCTTCGCCGGCCATCCAGCGGCGGTAGTTGGCGCGGCTCGGGTCGGCGAGAAAGGCGCGCACGTGGGGTTTGGGCGAATCCTTCTCCACCACGGCGGTCACGGATGGCAGCCAGGAGGCGTCGGCGCGGTAGCCGCACCCCACGGAGACGAGGCGCTTCGCCGTCCCGCCGCAGGCGCATACGGCATTCCCCTCCTCCATGCCCGCCATAGCCTCGAACACCCGCCCGCAAACCCGGCACTCGAAGTCATAAAGCGGCATGCTTCCCCTCCCCCATCTCCCCCCTCGCCCATGCGCGCGAGCACGGCGGCGCGGCCGGACCAGTCGAGCTTTTCCAGGAGGTCGCGGCGGTCGATAGCCCCCATCTGGTAGAGGCTCAGGGCCTCTTCACGCTGCTGCACCTTGGACACGGGCATGGTGGAGCCGGAAACGACGGTCAGGCGGGCAGGCACGCGGCAGCGCGCGCCGTGAAGCGGAGCCACGGCGGCGCGCCCCTCTTCGGTGAAGCTGATCCAGCGTTCCTCGGTGTACCAGTTCTGCATGTGGCTTAAAAACATCCGGCCGCGTTCGCGGATCAGGCGCGAGTAGTTGCGGATCTTGCCGCGCAGCAGCGTCGCGGCCTGTTCGATGAGCGCGGCGATGGCCCGGTAGGCGATGACCGGCCGGGCGGGCGCGGCGGCGCGCTCCAGGTCGGACAGGCCCGAGATCTGGCTGAACAGCTCGCGGTAGAGGGCGAGAACGCTTTCGATATCCTTGGTGTTGTTGACGAATTCCAAGTAGCGGATACCCTGTGCCGCAGCCATGGACGTGGGGTTGACTATCCCTAAGCGGTTGGTGAAGGCGGCGTTGGCCACGCCCGAGTCCCGGGGGTTGATGATTTTCGGCCGGGCGCAGCGGTCCTTGTGAGAGGTGAGCTGGGCGAGGCACTTGTCGATCTCGTATTGCAGCTCGGCGAGCTGCTCGAAATCCGACGCGCCCCAGAGACTGACCGGATCGGTCAGGGAGTTGACCAGGGCAAAGGGAAAGCGGTCGTAGAGATAGGTGGCCATGGCCTCGTCCGGGGCCAGGGCGGGATTGACCGAGGGATTGGGCCGGTCGTCGAGCACGAGCCGCCCGGCGCAGGCCACGGTGACGCAGCGGATGGCGCCCGGATAGCGCGGGGCGTCCCCGGTCATGGTGTAGTCGCGGACCCAGCATTCGCAGACGAGCGCCGTGTCCTCGCTCGGGGCGGACGCGCCGCTTGCGCCGGCAAGGCTTCTCACCACCTCGCCGAAGCGCGAGAAGAGCCCGCGCCGGGAGCCGTCGCCCGTAGCCATTTCCTGGCGGTTGTCGCCGAGGCTCGCCAGGAGCGCGGCGTCGCTTTGGATCTTGCCGGCGGCATGGGGCCAGCGGCGTGCGACCTCGCGCAGGGGCATGGGCGTGAAGTGCAGCACCGCGGCGGCGTCGCGCAGGTCCAGGCAGTCGGTCGGGAACACGCCGAAGGCGAAGGGATCGACGACCACGGTGCGCACTTCGCCGAGGCCGTACTCGAGGTCCGGGTCGAAGACGACCTTTTCCACGGCCACGCCGTAGGTCTCGCCGTTTAGGACCGAGCGCTCGAATACGGCCTGCTGTTCCTGTTCGGTCCACCAGCAGGCCGCGGCGCGCTCCAGGGTGCGAAAGAGCGTATCGTCGCCGTCGGGGCCCACCCGCGTGACGTTGAAGGTGGGGTTGTTGTCCGTGAGCATGTTGACGGTGCGCTGGCGGTGCAGGTGCAGCAGATTGGCCGAGGCCATGGGCGCACCGGTCGTGGCGGCCCCGCGCCAAGCGCGGTTGCGGCCCAGGCGGTAATGGCTGGTCCATTTCTCGGCCAGGCCCAGGCGGGCCTTATCGGCGACCACGGCTTCGAGGAGTTCGAACACGCGCGGCCCGACCCGGTCCGGGCGCTCGGCCGGGGGCAGCAATTCGCCGGAGCAGGCGGCAACGGCCATTATTTTCCCTCCTTGCGGCGACGGGTGGCCGGGGTTGCTGTGGCGGCGGGAAGCGTGAACGCGCCCGCGTCGGTTTCGAGGCTGCCCGCGCCGGCCGGCTCGTAGCCCTGCGGGTGGTGGCCGCAGTAGGGGCAGCGGGCGTGGACGAAGGCGACCTCTGGATCAAAGGGCGGGGGGAAGCCGGACTCGAGGGGACCGAACATGGCGCCGAGAAGCGGCAGGCGGAGGTCGGCGGGATCGAAGGCGGCGATGGAGGCATGGCAGAGGCGGCAGCGCAGGATCATGTCGGTTCTCCCCTTTTCGCGGCGGCGTTCCCCGCCGCCCGCAAAACCCATCAGTCCATGCAAAGCGGACAGGAACCAGCCAGTTCGCGTCAATTTTTTCGTTTCGGGAGAAAAACTCGCAGGCAGTCTGGCGGGCCAGCTGAGCATTCGCTCAGTTTCCACCTGTAGTTGATTGGAAAAATCATGCGGAATCGGGACGTTGTCTTCTTTTCCGATTGTAGCGGACAACGCTTTGGAGTATGTAGAATCGCATTCCAATTTATCCCACGGAGGAACCGCCTTATGCTTGGCATGGAAAAAAAGGTCCGGGCCCTGTACGGCGACGATGTGGAAAGCAAAGTGGACAATCCCGTTGTGGAAGCGAAAGAAACGGCCAATTCGGCGCGGGCCGGCCTGGCGCTGGCCATTTTGGCCATCGTCCTGGCTTTCGGCGTCTACGTGGCCCTTGACGCGAAACTGTCGAGCGTGGCCCAGTCCGTCGCCGACGTGCCGGCCAAGGTTGCGGCGCTCGACGCCAAGGTCGCCCAGTTCGAGGGGCTGCCGGCCAAGATTCGCAAGCAGATGCAGGCGGACAAGGTTGCGGAATTCGCGGCCGCGGCCGACCGCCTGGCCGCAGGCCTCGATGCGGCCGAGCATAAGGCCGCCATGGCCAAGATCTCGGAAATGGCCAAGCAGTTGCAGGCCGACGTGGCCAAATAGCGTCTTGGCAAAACGGGAGCGTATCGCCTATACATCAAGAGTAGAGCCTCCGCCGGCCCACGGGCTGCCGCCCTCCGGATTCCAAACGGGACTCCGGCGCGCGGCGACACCACGACAAGGACAGGGCGCGGGGGCAAGGAGGGAGGCCATGGCGCAGTATGTGGTCGGCGTCACCGACGGCTACCATTCCATCGCCTTTGCCGACGGGCTGGAGCCCGCCGAACGGCGTCCCTTTTCCATCAGCTCCCCTTCGGACCTCACCCGGGCCGAGGCGGAGCTGCCCGCAGCCATGCCCGCCCTGGCGGAAATCCGGCGCGGGGCGCTCACCGACCGGTCCACCTGAGCCTGCGCGCAGGCGCAACGACGACAAAGGCCGTCGCCCCAAAGGGCGACGGCCTTTTTTGCGGTGTGCAGCGCTGTCGGGGGGCTGCGGAACGCCTCAGCCCTTGGGCACGAAGCGGCCGTCGCTGCGCAGGCCCGCGACATCGCCGTCGCGGCCTTCCATCCAGCCGCAGCGCACGGCCGCGCCCGGGGCGTCGAAGCCCGGGGCGTAGGGCTTGATGTCCAGAAGCGGCGTGCCGTCGAGCACGTCCACGCCGCGGACGTGGACCACGGGGCCTGCGACGGAGACGACCCCGACCACGGACAGGCCGATGGGGTTGGGACGCCTGGGCGCGCGCGTGGCGAAAAGCCCGCGCGGCGTGTCGTCGAGAAAGGGCGTGACGGTCAGGTCGTAACCCGTGGAGGCGTGGAATAGATATAGGAGATAGATGTGGGAAAAGCCCTCCAGATCGGCCAGGGCCGGGGCCAGGGCCGGATCGAGTTCGAGCCGCCCCAGGACGTCGCGCGCCCCGCCCGGCTGGATGGGCATGCCGGCGAGGCTCGTAAAGGGCGAACGGATGACGCCGATGGGCGTCAGGGTGACGGGCTCCTGCATGCATCGCCTCCCGGGATCGCGGCGCGTCCGCGCCGGATCAGTTGCGCTTGTCGAAGCTCTCGCTGGCCGCGGCCACGCCGTAGGCGAACGCCATGCCGGCCACGCCGAGCAAGGGCGCGTAATAGGCCGGCGCAGCCAGGGCGAAACGGATGAAAAGCGTGGCCAGGGCGAAGCCGGAGTTGCGGAACACCGAATAAAACGCCGGCTGGTACGTGTGGGAAAGCAGCACGATGAAGATATCGCTGAAGATGAGCACGGTGTAAAAGACCGTAAAGAAATCGTGCGCTTCCCCGGTGATGGCGCTTTGCCAAGCGACCCACAGCCCGAAGGACAGGAAAAAGACGAGCAGGCAGAACGCGAGGAACTTCTTGTTGGCCACAAAAGGGTACAGCCACGGCCCCTTGGGCGTCTGCGGCTTCTTGCTGTAGCGGCGGTAGTACATGCCGAGGCCGATGAAGCACAGCAACGCGCCCGCGCCGTCGGCGAACATGGGCAACAGCACGTGGATGGATTCGATGAGAATGATGGGCTCGTGGAGGTGGACCAGTTCCTTGAAGGCGTCGCGCAACAGGATCAGACACAGGATTTCGAACTGCTTGCCCAGGGATTTGGTCACCGAGCAGGGCAGCACGAAGATGAGGTCCACGACTTCCTGGATGAGCACCAACGTGAAGGCCAGGTTGATGGCATAGAAATGGGACGTGGGCGTGAGCCTGGCCAGCGCCGGCGGCAAAAGCCCTCTGCGGTTGAGCTCGATGCCGACAAGGCCGAGGCAAAACGCCGCGACCTGGCTCATGGCCACCACGCGCCGCGTTTTGGGATTTTCCCAGAAGGAATGCAGGGGATCGAACAGGTTCGTGGAGAATTCGTAGAAGGTCATCATGGTCTCTGCTTCCGGTCGCCTTATGCCAAAGGCCCGGGAGAAAGGGAAGCGCGCCGGCGGTGACTCAAAGACTTTTCACGCGCGACAGTGCAATCGTCGTGCTGCGGAAACGCCAGCGCAACATGGAGGGGGCGATGCGCGCCGGCGCACGGCCGTGTTCAGGGCTTCCCGGCGGCCAGGGCCTTGCGGGCCGCGGCGTAAACGGTCTCGCGCCAGACGGCGGCGGCCTTTGCGCCCAGATGCACGCCATCCACGGTGAAGCCCTCCGGCTGGCTCTTGCGCCAGGCCTCGAGCACGGCGTCGACGTCGGCCACGACCACGCCCAGGCGGCTGCCGATCTCCCGGATGCGGGCATTGTAGGCCGGAATGCTGGCGTGATCGAACTTGTCCGCGGCGAACTTTCCGGTTTCCATAGGCGGCAGGGTGACGAGCACGAGCGCCCGGCCGCTGTCGAGGACGGCGCGGGCGAGGGCTTCGTAGCCGGCGGCGAAACGTTCGGGCGTGGCCACGTTTTTCCCGAAGGCATCATTTGCGCCCATGGACACGATCACCAGCGGCCCTGTCGAATCGGCCAGGACCTGATGCATGAACGGGAGGGCCTCCAGGGCCTTGGAGCCGGATATGCCCGTATTGATGACATTGAGACCGTCCAGGACGGGAAAATACAACTGCTCGACGATGCTGTCCCCGAATACGATGACAAACGGGGCCTCGAGGGACAGCAGTTGCCGCAATATAATGCCGGACCGCGTCCTGTTGTACAATCCACCGAGATCATTCATGACCTCATTGACCGCATTGACGTTGGTCGCAATTTCCCGCAACTGTCCGTCCACGGTATCCCAGCCTTTCTTGTAATAAAAGGCCGCGATGGTCAAAAGGACGATGCTGCTGCAAAGCAGCCAGACGATGGCTTTATTGTATCGCAAGGGGAACCGTGCCGGCGGGAAGAGGTTGGGCCAAGCAGGCCATAGGCGGCAGGCAATAGCAGGTTCCCGACCCGGCGTAAACCGCGCCCTGCTTACTCTTGCCGGAAACCACGGCCGGACCTTGACGCGGCCGCGCCCCCGGGGGAAAAGGACATACTCCGGCAAGCGGCCTTCCCGTAAGCCCGCCGGGCCGGCCACCCGCGTCAAGGAGACCCGCCATGCGCCGACTTGCCGTCCTCGTTGCCCTGTCCCTGCTCTGTTGCGCCACAGCCGTCCGCGCCGCCGACATTCCCGACCTGCGCGGCGTTTGGCGCACCGTCGACCACGAAGGCATCACCACCGGCAGCCGCCACTTTCCCCAGGCGGACCAGGAGCCGCGTTTCGTGAACGGCGCCTTCGCCATGGAGATCACCCGCCAGGAAGGAAGACGCTTTGTCGGCGTCAAAAAAAGCGCCAAGCACCAGGAACGCATCATGGGGCTTGTGGCCTACGACAACGCGACCGTGCACATCCTGGAGGAGGAAGGCAATTTCCACGGCCGCCTGCTGCCGGACGGCTCCCTGGAACTCATCTACAGCCACGACGCCGGCGGCAGGCAGGCCATCGGCATCGCCCGCTACGTCAAAGAAAAGCCGTAACCCACCCTGCCGCCCCAGGGAACGTGCCGGCCGCGACGTGCTTCCGCGTTGCGGCCGGTCAGGGCCGCGCCATCCCGGCAGTGCCCTGCCGCGCCGTCCGGCGAGGCGGCGTGGGCTTCTTTCGCAGGACAAACAAAGAAGAAAGCCCCCGCCCAATGACGGGGGCCTTGCAGGCAGTTCGCGCGAAAGGCCCCGAGAAAAGCCTTTCGCGGTTGGCGGCCTCCCCGCGCCTACTGCTGCATCATCGGCTTGTAGTGCATGGGGATCTTGATCTTGGGATCGAGTTGCTTGGCCTTGGCGAAGTCGGCCTTGGCCTCGTCGAGCTTGGTCATGGCCCCGTAGCTAAGGGCGCGGTTCTTGTAATACACGGCCTGCTGCACGCCGGCCTTGCTGTGCTCGATGGCCTTGGTCAGATCGGCCACGGCCTCGGCATGCTTGTTCTGCATGGCCAGGATGCGCGCCCGGTCGTAATAGGCGGCGGTATAGTCGGGCTTGAGTTCGATGGCCTTGGACAGATCGGCCAGGGCCTCGGCGGTCATCTTCTTGTTGGCGTAGGCCGTGCCCCGGTTGGTCAGGGCCAGCGGCAGGAGGTCCTTGGGCGTTGCCGGGTTGTCGATGACCTTGGTCAGGGCTTCGATGCCGGCGTTCCAATGCCGTTCGTTCACGGCCTGGACGCCCTTGGCGTATTCGGCGCTGATGGGATCGGACGCGGCCGGCTTTTTCTTGGCCTCGGCCTGTCCGGCGCAAAACATCAACACGGCTGCAAGCATGGCGACGAATAAACGGCGATACATGGCATTACTCCAGGGTTGATGGTGTCGGTCCTTCATTGCATCTTATGCTTACTCCACCGTCTTTGCGCAAGGGGGAATCAAAACAAAACGACTCTCTTTGCTCATTTTTCACAACTATCTATTGTCATTGATAATAATTAACAACATGCCGGTGCGTTCGCATCATTGCGCCTGAATGAACACGCACTGACATACCCATAACGTATCATTCGTTTTTCTTCGATCGGATGCGCCGCAAAGCACAAGGTGCGACGCCGCCAAGTCCTGCGGGCGACGTCGCGCCTTGCGGCAACCCGTGTCGCGTCCTCGAAAACGCGCACGCCTTCGTCGGCAACGACACGCTCGATTCTTGTCTTTCAACAAACCGCGGCGTCGCATGGAAACAGGACTACGCGCCGCTGTTCACCCCGGCCGCAGCGAATGTGGCCATGTCGTTGTAGACGTTCGCCGCCGCGCGCATGAGAAAAAGCGCCAACGCCGCGCCGGTGCCCTCGCCCAGGCGCAGGCCCAGGTCGAGCAGGGGCTTTTGCCCAAGGGCGTGCATGATGGGCGCGTAGCCGGGCTCGGCCGAGGCGTGGCTGATGCATGCGTAGTCGGCCACGGCCGGGGCGATGGCCCGGGCAGCCACGTAGGCGGCGGTGGAGATGAAGCCGTCCACGGCGATGGGGAGTTTTTGCGCCGCCGCGCCGAGCACGAGCCCGGCCAGGCAGGCGATTTCCAGCCCGCCGAGCGCAGCGAGGATGGCCACGGGATCGCCCGAGGAAACGGTTTCGCAGTGCAGGCGCAGGGCCTTGGCCACGACCGCGGCCTTTCGCGCGACGCCCGAGGCGTCGAGCCCCGTGCCCGGCCCGGTGACCGTTTCCGGCTCCAAGCCCAGATAGGCGCAAAAAAGCGCGGTGGAAGGCGTGGTGTTGGCGATGCCCATGTCGCCCGTGCCGAGGGCCATGACGCCCGATGCGGCGGCCTCGGCGGCAAGCGCCGCGCCGAGCAGCAGGGCCTTCTCGCAGGTAACGCGGCTCATGGCCGGGCCCGTGGCCAGATTGGCGGTTCCCGAGGCCACGCGCGCGCCCGCGAAACGGGGATGGGCGGAGAACGGCTCGCCCAGGCAGCCGGCGTCCACCACGCGCAACTCGATGCCCGCGGTGTCGGCCAACACGTTGATGCCCGCGCCGCCGGCCAGGAAATTAGCCACCATCTGCCGCGTGACCTCCTGGGGAAAGAGGCTCACCCCTTCCGCGGCCACGCCGTGGTCCCCGGCGCAGACGTAGATGCGCGCCGGATCGACGACCGGAGCCTTGCCGCCGCGGATGGCGAACAGGCGCGCGGCCAGTTCCTCGAGGCGGCCGAGGCTGCCGCGCGGTTTGGTCAGATTGTCCAGATGGGCTTGCGCCACGGGGAAAAGCGTGGCGTCCACGGGGGTGATGGCGGCGAGCAGTTCGCGCAGGGCGGCAGACATGGAGACTCCTTTGCAATGCGCCGCCCGGTCCGGCCCGTTGGAAGCACGGGCGGACCGGCAGCGGGTTAATCGATGCATTCAAACAGGGGAGCGAGCGTTTCGCGCCACGGGCACCTTCAGGACGCAAAGGCCGTGAACCGGGGTTGCCCGGTGGAATCGAGCACGGCCTGCCAGTAGTCGGAGCCGGTGTCGATGCGCTTGCGCTCGCGGGTGACCAGGGGCAGCGGCACGTGGACGTAGCGGTCGTTGACCGAGCCGATCATGATGCCGGTCTTGCCGGCCATGCCGGCGTGCACGGCCAAGCGGCCGAGGAAGCCGCAATAGACGGCGTCGGCGGTGTTCGCCGCCACGGCGCGCACGATGTAGCTCGGGTCGATGACCTTGAGCGTGAGGGGCAGGCCCTTTGCCTTGCAATGCCGCTTGATGGCGGCGGCGAAAAGGCCGCAGAAATCGCCGAGCACGGGATTGCCCGAAGGGTCGGTGCGCCCGGTTTCCGGCACGAGGTGCTGTCCCGCGCCCTCGGCGGCCACGACCACGGCATGGCCGCGGGAGCGCAGCCGTTTTTCCAGGACATCGAGCACGCCGCCCTCGCCTTCCAGGGCGAAGGGCTCCTCGGGCACGAGCACCATGTTGACGTGCTTGAGCCCCATGCTCGCCTCGGCGGCGATGAATCCGGACTGTCGGCCCATGAGCTTGACCAGACCCACGCCGTAGGGCGCGCCGAGCGCCTCCACGTGGGCGCAGGCGATGGCTTCGGTGGCCTGCTGCACGGCCGTGGAAAAGCCGAAAGTTCGCGAGACGAAATGGATGTCGTTGTCCACGGTTTTGGGGATGCACACGATGCCGATGGCCAGCCCCCGCGAGGCGATCTCCGCCTGGATGGCCGAGGCGGCGCGCAGGGTGCCCACCCCGCCGATGCACACGCAAAAACCGATGCCCATGCGCTCCATGGCGTCCACGATCTCGTCCACGGGTTGCGGCCCGCGCGAGGAGCCGAGGATCGTGCCTCCGAATTCGTGGATCTCGGCCACGTTGGCGGGCGAAAACTCCAGCACGTCGTGGCGGCAGGACGGGATGAAGCCGCGCAGGCCGTAGCGGATGCCGAGCGTGGCGGCCACGCCGTACTGGTGGTGCGCCTCCATGACGATGGAGCGGATGACGTCGTTGATGCCCGGGCAGATGCCGCCGCAGGTGACGATGGCGACCTTGGTCTTGTGCGGCGAGAAGAAGAGCCGTTCGCGCGGCCCGGCCTCTTCGAAAAAGACCGGCACGGCCCCGTCGCAGGTCACGGAGCCGCGCGTGATGCCGACGAGCACGCCGGCGTCGTCCGGCACGAACGCGCCCACGCGTTTGGGGCTTTCGCAGGCGGGCGCACCGAGCGTCGGCACGGCCGTGTCCGCGGCGGTCAGGGGCGGCATGTCGGACAGGGCGTCCTTGTTGTTGCGCATGGCGACTCCTTGCGGCATCACGGTTGAAAGGGGACGGCCGCTCTGGTGTTAGCCTTTTGGCGTTGCGGCGGCAACAGCCGCCCGGCAAGGTGACGACGTGAAACGCATTTTCATATTCCTGCCTCCGCTGCGCGCGGTATCCGGCGGCCTGGCCGTGCTTGCGGACACGGCCTGCGGGCTTGCCGCCCTGGGACGCGACGTGGTCCTCGTGCTGCGCGAGCCCGGGGTCACGCCGCTTGCGCTTCCGGCCGGGCTGCCGGTGGTCCCCCTGGCGACGGCGGGCATGACGCCGGGCGACGTCTTCCTCGTGCCCGAGGGCTGGCCCAACGCCCTGGCCCCGGGCCTTACCGCCGGGGCGCGCTGCGTGGTCTACTGCCAGAACTGGGCGTACCTGTTTCACGGCCTGCCCGAGGGCGTGGGCTGGGACAGGCTGCCGGTCTCGTTCCTGGCCGTTTCCGATCCTGTCGCGCGCTACATCGAACTGGCCCTTGGCACGCGCCCGCCGGTGCTGCGTCCGGGCATCGCCCCGACGCGCTTTCATCCTCCCGCGTCCAAACCCGCGCCAAGTCCCGTGCGCGTGGGCTTCATGCCGCGCAAGAACAAGGCCCTGGCAACCATGATCCGAAACGTGGCCACTGCGCGCGCGGCGCGTTCGGGCCTCGCCCTGGAATGGGTCGCCATCGACGGCCTGCCGCCGGACGGCGTGGCCGAGGCGCTGCGCGCCTGTCACGTGTTCCTGGCCACGGGCTTTCCCGAAGGCTGCCCCCTGCCGCCGCTCGAGGCCATGGCCTGCGGCTGCGTGGTCGCCGGCTTCGCCGGATTCGGCGGTTTCGACTACATGCGCCAGGCCGGCGACGGCGGCCACGTCCCTTCGTTCCCCTTGCGCGACGTGCCCTGGGGCGGCAACGGATTCTACGCCGCGGACAATGACGTTTTCGGGGCGACGGCGTGCCTGGAGGCGGCGGCGCGGCTGTGGATCGAGGGGGGGGAACCTCTGGCCGGCGTGCTTGAAAACGCCATGCTGACCGCGAAGGAATATGGCGCGAAGCGGGACTTGAAGCCCTTCCTGGACGCATGCGACGGTATCCGCATGGGACCCGTAGCAAATAGCGCGCCCTCTTTTCCGGATCGCGGCGTCTAGCCTTGTCGGCCGACGCCGCGCCGTTTTCCGCCCCCGGCGTAGCGGGCCGGCGCGCAGGCCTACCCTTCCCCGTTTCCGCCCTCCCCTTCCCGGCCCGGCGTCTGCGGCACGGGCACGCCGCAGGAGGCAAGCAGCAGGTCGATGAGCGTGCCGCCGCTGTGGAAAGCGGCGCAACGCGGCGCGGCGTCCGCGGATTTGCGGGCCAGGGCGTCGTGGTTGTCGATGAAATGCGCCACCGCCTCGATGACCGACAGGCCGTCGTAGCCGCGGATCAGCGAATAGCCGCAGTCGAACTGCTTGACCTCGAGCGCGAGCGACGTGCCCACGGGCACGATGAGCGGCACGCCGAGCGCAATGGCCTCGATGACGATCTGCGACGAACGCTCGACGTAGCTCGTGGGCTGGTACGGCAGAAGCAGCGCGTCGAAGGAGGCGATGAGCCTGTGGAAGTCCTCGCCGACGAAGCAGTTCTCATACACCCGCATGCGGTCGCCGAAGGAACGCAGCCGTGTGAGCGTGTCGTCGTCCACGAAGCGGCAGGCGAACTGCGCTTCGAACACCACGTCCGGGTAGGCCGGCAGGATCGCCTCGGCGACCTCGGGCAAAAAGCCCACGCCCTGCTCCAGGCGGCCCTCGCCGGCGTAGCCGATGCGCAGCACGCCCTTCTCGGCCCGGCTGCGGTATTTCTTGGCCGGCACCTCCAGCTGCAGCGGCACGGGAAAGACCGGACACGGCTTTTCCGCCATCTGCTTGATCTGCGAGCCGATCAGCTTGTTGCTCGCCGCGAAGCAGACCTTGGGCTCGTTGATGAAGGGCTTGAGCGCGAGCCTAAAGATGGACCGCGCCAGGGCCAGCTGGTCCTTGGCCACGAAGCGGAAGCAGTGGTTCTGGAACTTGAGGCACAGATGCGGCCGCCGGGCCTTGTCCATGGCCAGATACCAGGCCGCGATGCCGCGCACGATCTTCGGGTCGGAGGTGTGGCAGAAGACGATGTCCGAAGGGTCGAGGTCGCGCAGATTCTTGAACAGGTTGAATTCGGCGATGCTCCCGGCGATGAGAAAATCCTCCAGCCACGAGCAATAGCGATCCGCGGAGTGGCTTTCGTAACGCGAAGGCTGGAGCACGGCCTTCGCGCGCAGCACCTTGACCGCCTCGGGCTGGCAGTCGGCGTAGACGTAGAATTCCACAGGCAGCTCGCGCTTCACGCATGCGGCGAGCACGCCGAGGTTGTAGGCGAAATGGTGGCCGGCCAGGAAACGAAGGCCGTGGTCGAGGACGATGAGGCGGGGGTATTTCCCTTCCCCGTCCGTACCTGCGGCGGCGTCCTGGTGCGGCGCGTCGGCCGTGTCCATGGCCCGGCGCAGGGTCCTGCCCCAGGACGAGACCGACACGGCGGCGAGCGACTTGGCCAGGGACGCCTGGGTGGCGGCGTCCGGCGTTTCGCCGTCATCCGGGTCCGCGCCCAGTGCGACGAGGGCCTGCCTGGCCTCGAGGCACTCGGGATCGAGGGCCAGCGCCCGGCGCAGACACGAGGCAGCCTCCTCGGCAAGGCCCTGATCGCGCAGCAGGTAGCCCAGGTGCAGGCAGGCGGCGGCATTCGTGGCATCGGCGGCGATGGCCCGGGAAAAAAAGCGCACCGCGTGGTCGAACTTGCGCGCCCGCACGGCGAGGCTGCCGAGCAGGTCGAGGACTTTCCCGTCCTCGCCGCCGGTATCGAGCAGGTTGCGGCAGATGGATTCGGCAACGGCCGGCCGGCCGTGGCGCAGACACAGCTCCGCCTCGCCAAGGCCCGCGTCGCGAAGTTCCACCAGGCGCATCTTGCGCGTGCCGTCGCGCTCGGCCACATAGCCCTCGAGGCTCGCGCCGGCGTATTTCTCCAGGCTGCCCGTGCGGCGCAGGGTGGACAGCGGCGACCCCTCGATCTCGGCAGTGCCCGATTCCTGGAAACTGTCGAGCGGCAGCGAGGAGCGGTAGCGGCGCGTGTCGGCCATCTGTTCGGGCGTCTCGCCGGGCAGGCCCACGGTGAAGGTGCCGTGCACGGTCATGCCCAGGGCTTTGAGGCGGTAGACCACGTCGCGCGCCTTTTCGAGGTCCAGGTTCTTGCGCACGATGTTGTCCACGACCCACTGGTTGCCGCTCTCGAAGCCGATCTTCACGCCGAAGCAGCCGCTTTCGCGCATGACCCGCCAGGTGTCCCAGGCGATGGTGTCCGCCCGGCACATGGCCGACCAGGGCAGCCCCAGGCGCGCCATGACCGCGCAGACCTCGAGCACGTGGCGGTCGCCGAGGTTGAAGGTGTCGTCGTCGAAATACACGCTCTTGTAGCCGTAGCGGCCGATCAGCTCGGTGAGCATGCCCTCCAGGTAGTCGCCGGAAAGCTGACGCACCCGGCGCACGCCCGTGCCGTCGGGGTCGTTGTTGGACATGACCGCCGGCCAGACGCAGAAAATGCAGCGGAACGGACAACCCCGGCTGGTGAGCACCTGAAGCTGGGGAAAAACCTGTCCCTTGGGATTGGAGTCCCAGTACTTGTTGGCGTGCAGCGGGTCGAAATACGGGTAGGGCGCGGCGTTGAGCTCCGCCTCGGTCAGGATGTCGTAGCCGACGAGCCCGCTTGCGCCGCCTACGACCTTGACCAGTCCCTTTTCGTATTCGCCCTGGATGACGGCGTGCAGGGGATGGTCGGCCAGGAGCTTTTCGCCAAGGGACGCGATGGGGCCGGCGACCACCACCCGGGTGCGGGGATATTCCGCAACGATATGCGCGATGAGCTCGGCGTCGTGGCTCCAGCTCGGCGAGGCGGACTCGATGACGACATAGTCGAATTTCCCGTCGGACAAGTATTTGAAGAACTTGTCGTAGTCCTCGCGCAGCGCGATGGAGTCGCGAAACGAGACCGCGACCCCGGCCTCCCGGGCCAGATAGGACGCGGCCGAACCCAGGAAGAAGGGATAGGGAATGTAGTCGCCGAAGCGGTACTGGCCGGGCTTTGATCGCACCGTGGAAGTGAACGGCCAGCGCGAGCCGGCGCGCACGCCGGCCAGCAGTCCCGAACCGTAGATGGCGTCGGGGTCCTCGATCCACCAGGGCGGGTTCGCGCACAGGACTTTCATCACGCCTCCTTGCGGGGCGCATCCTGCGCGATTTTCCCGCCGCCGTCACCTGCGACGGCCCCATGGACCGACCGACAACACGCCCCGGCGATACGTCCGCGCGCATTGCCGGGGCATAGACGCCGCGCCGTTAAGCGGAAAGCGCCCGGGGCGAGGATGCCTCCGCCTCCTCCTTGAGGCTGTCCACCAGGGAAGCAAGTTCCTGGGCCTGGGCCGCAAGCTCGACGATGGCCTGAGCCGACTGGCGCATGGCGTCCGAAGTTTCGGCCGACACCCGGCTGATGCCCTCGATGGAGCGGTTGATCTCCTCGCAGGTGGCCGACTGCTGCTCGGCCGCAGTGGCGATGGAGGCGACCTGGCTCGAAGTGCCCTCCACCAGGGAGACGATGCGCGAAAGGGCCTCGCCGGACTTGCCGGCCAGGGTCGTGGCCGCCTCGATCTTCTCCACGGCGGCGTCCACGTTGCCGATATTCCTGCGCGTGCCGTCCTGCACGGCGCTTATGGCCTCGCCCACTTCCTTGGTGGCGGTCATGGTCTTTTCCGCGAGCTTTCTGACCTCGTCGGCCACGACCGCGAAGCCCCGCCCGGCCTCGCCGGCCCGGGCCGCCTCGATGGCGGCGTTGAGCGCCAGCAGGTTCGTCTGGTCGGCGATGTCGGAAATGACGTTCAGGATCTGCCCGATGCCCTCGGCCTGGCGTCCCAGGGTCGTCATGTCCGTCTTGAGCGCAAGAGCCTGCGCCTGGGCGTCGCCGATGCCCGCGATGGCCTGGGTGACGACCTTCGCGCCGTCGTCGGCCTCGCGCCGCGTCTTGTCGGCCGCGTTCGAGGCCGAGGAGGCGTTCTTGGCGATCTCGAGCACGGTGGACGTCATTTCCTCCATGGCCGTGGCGGTCTCGCCGACCCGGGCGGTCTGTTCCTCGGCGCCGCGCGTGGACTGCTCGATCTGGGCGGAAAGCTCCTCCGAGGCCGCGCCCATGACGCCGACCACGTGATCGAGCTTGCCGGCGGCCCGGAGCATGCCTTGGGCCATGGCATGCTCGGCCGCGGCCTTGGCCTCCTCGGCTTCCCGGGTGGCCTGCGCCGCGCGGCTCGACTCCTCACCCGCCAGGCGCGTCTTGTCGTCGGCCTCGGCGATCTTGGCCTTGAGGCTCGCCACCATGGTGCGCAGGCTGTCGGCCAGCTTGCCGATCTCGTTTCTCAGATGCAGGGTCAGCGCGCTGTCCAGCTTCCCGGACGCGACCTCCGAGGCGTAGGCCTCCAGGCGCTTGAGCGGCCGTACGGCGATGCGCTCCAGGGAAACGAGCGTCACCAGCACCAAGGCCGCCACGGCGATGCACCCGGCGATGCCCATGGAATTGCGCAGCGACCTGGCCGGAGCTTCTATTTCTGCGGTGTCCATGGCAAAGGCCATGATCCAGTTCCAGCCCGATACCCGCGTCCAGACCACACGTTGTTCCCGGCCGTCACGCATGAGGTTCCCGCTGCCCGAGGGCGCGCCGAGCATGGCGGCGATGCCCGGTTGGGAGGCGATGTCCGTCAGCAGCAACTCGCGCTTGCGGTCGGCCACCACCACGCCCTTTGGCGACAGGATGAACGGCGCGCCCGTTTTCCCGATGCCGATGGCGTCGATGTAGTCCTCGATCAGGCCGTCGAGCACGTACGACATGCCCACGCCGCCGACCACCTTGCCGGCCTCGTCGAGAACCGGGGCGGTCACGCTGACGATGAGCTTGCCCGTGACGAGGCTTTTGGTCGGCGTGCTGCTCATGCCCGGTTTTCCGGACAATGCCGCCTTGATGTACTCGCGATCCGCCAGGGGGTTGAGCTTGGCCGGCTTGCCCTGGGCCATGCACAGCACCTGCGTCCCTTCCTTGTTGAAGATGTAGATCGTATTGATGTTCTCGTTGCTGCGCGACATGCCGGCGACGATCCTGGCGAGCTCTTCCTGGCCTTTGCCGGCGACGAGAAACTCTTGCGCCACGGGCATGAGGGAAATGCCCTTGACCAACTCCATCTGCTGTTCGCCGAAGGATGCGGCTGTTTTGGAAACCGTGGAAGCGATCGTCGTCATCTCATGCATGGCCGCGGCGAGGTTCGCATCGTAGCTCATCTTCGCCACGATGGCGATCAAGGCGAACTGTATCAGTAAAACGACTACTCCGATAAGGATGATCATGGTCGTCCGCATGCTTCGCATCCGAGCCTCCAACCCTCTGGAATTTAAAAAATAAAAGAAGGGCGCTTAGCAACATTACCCCCATATCCGCCACACTGTCCATCCTTCTCCTCCTTTGCCGCACGTTCCTCCTTGACCTTTTCCAGCAGAGAGCGTCTAGAGTTGTGACTTCTCATGCCCCTTCCCCCGTCAGGTCCACGTGGGGAACGACAGGATGCGCCGCCGGGCACCACCCGAAAAAATGCCGCTTCTTGACTTAGGTCAAACCGTCCTGGCCATGGCCCGCGTAGACCCGGAACCAACGGAAACGAAAACCCGGTCATCAACCTGCAAGGAGGACACGAATATGTTTTGCTACCAGTGCGAACAGACGGCCAAGGGAACCGGTTGCGACAAGCTCGGCGTGTGCGGCAAAAAACCCGAGGTCTCGGACCTCCAGGATCTGCTCGTCTACGCCCTGACGGGCCTGGGCCAGGCGGCCGCAGCCGCCAAGGCCGCGGGCAAGGACGTGCCGCTTACGACGGGACGCTTTTTCGCCAAGGCGCTTTTCTCCACGCTCACCAACGTCAACTTCGACCCGGCGGACTTCAAGCCCTGGATCGAGGAAACCGTGGCCAAGCGCGACGCCCTGGCCGCCGGCCTCGCCGCCAAGCTGCCCGAAGGCCCGGCCACCTTCCGCCCGGCCGCGGACCTCGCCGGCCTGATCGCCCAGGGCGGGCAGCACGGCCTCAAGGACATCCCCGAGGCCAACCCCGACATCCTCTCCCTCAAGCACACGCTGCTCTTCGGCCTCAAGGGCGTGGCCGCCTACGCCGACCATGCCGCCATCCTCGGCCAGGAAGACCCGGCCGTGTACGACTTCCTGTACGAAGGACTGGCCGCCACCTTCTCCACGGACAAGGACCTCGGCGCGTGGGTCGGGCTCGTGCTCAAGTGCGGCGAAGTGAACCTGCGGACCATGGAACTGCTCGACGCGGCCAACACCGGTGCCTACGGCCATCCGGTGCCGACCGAGGTGCCGCTCGGGCACAAGGCCGGCAAGGCCATCCTGGTCTCGGGCCACGACCTCAAGGACCTGAAGGTCCTGCTCGAACAGACCGCCGGCAAGGGCATCGCCATCTACACCCACGGCGAGATGCTGCCCGCCCACGGCTATCCCGAACTCAAAAAGCACCCGCACTTCTACGGCCACTACGGCACGGCCTGGCAGAACCAGCACAAGGAATTCGCGGCCTTCCCCGGCGCTATCCTCATGACCACCAACTGCATCCAGAAGCCGGCGGACAGCTACCTCGGCAATATCTTCACCACCGGCCTGGTCGGCTGGCCCGGCGCGGTCCACGTGAAAAACGGCGACTTCGCCCCGGTGATCGAAAAGGCGCTGGCCATGCCCGGCTTCGCCGCCGACGAGGACAAGGGCACGGTCATGACCGGTTTCGCGCGCAACGCGGTGCTCGGCGCCGCCGGCGCGGTCATCGACGCGGTCAAGGCCGGCAAGATCCGCCACTTCTTCCTGGTGGCCGGCTGCGACGGGGCCAAGCCCGGCCGCAATTACTACACCGAGTTCGTGGAAAAGGCCCCGGCCGACACCGTGGTGCTGACGCTGGCCTGCGGCAAGTTCCGCTTCTTCGACAAGAAGCTCGGCGACATCGGCGGCATCCCGCGCCTGCTCGACATGGGCCAGTGCAACGACGCCTACTCGGCCATCCAGGTCGCCGTGGCCCTGGCCAAGGCCTTCGACTGCGGCGTCAACGACCTGCCGCTGTCCCTCGTCCTTTCGTGGTACGAGCAAAAGGCCGTGGCCATCCTGCTCACGCTTTTGCACCTCGGCATCAAGAACATGCGCCTGGGACCCACCCTCCCGGCGTTCCTGACCCCCAACGTCCTCAACTTCCTGGTGGAAAACTACGACATCAAACCCATCAGCACGCCCGAGGAAGACCTGAAGGCGATTCTCGGCTAGCGCGCTTCGCCTTACTGCCGGCGGCCCGGCCCAAGCCGGGCCGCCAACCAAGGAATTTCGCCATGAAACGCAAGATCATCGAAATCGACGAGTCGCTGTGCAACGGCTGCGGCCAGTGCGTCACCGGCTGCGCCGAAGGGGCGCTCGCCATCATCGACGGCAAGGCCAGGATCGTGGCCGACCACTTCTGCGACGGGCTGGGGGCCTGCATCGGCCACTGCCCGACCGGAGCGCTGCAAATCATCGAACGCGAAGCCCCGGAATTCGACGAAAAGGCCGTGGAAGCGCATCTGGCCGCATCGGGCAAGACGCCCCACGCCGCCAAACACGGCGGCTGCCCGTCGGCGCAGGCCATGACGCTTTCGCCCTGCCAGCAGGCCAATGTTCCCACGGCCCAGGCCGCAACCGCCGCCTCGGCGCTTTCCCACTGGCCCATAAAGCTGCGCCTGGTGCCGCCCACGGCTCCGTTTTTCAAGGGCGCGCGGCTTTTGCTCACGTCCGATTGCGTGCCGCCGGCCTTTCCGGCCTTCCACAGCGCCTTCCTGCCCGGCCGCGTGGCGCTGCTCGGCTGCCCCAAGTTCGACGACGTCGCGAGCTATGTGGATAAGCTGACGGAGATCGTCCGGCAAAACGACATCGCGGACATCACCGTGCTCCAGATGGAAGTGCCGTGCTGCGCCGGCATGGCGCGCATCGCCGCGGCGGCGGTCGCCGCTTCGGGCAAGGCCGTGCCCGTCACGCGCGTGGTGGTCGGCCGCGGCGGCGAGATCGTGTCCATGGGGCCGGCCGACGCCCCGCCCACACCCCGCCTGCACGCCCTGTAACAGTCCTACAACAGGAGGTCGTCGCCATGAAGATCGTCAACGTCCTCGCCGAAGGCCCCTTCAAGGACAAGGGACACGGCACCCTGTGGGTCCACGATTCACCCTACTTCCGCATCGTCAACTTCAACTTCCGCGCCGGCCAGAGCCTGGCCGTGCACTCCCACGACGTGGACGGGGAACTCTCCATCGTGGTGCTGGAAGGCCAGGGGGAATTCCTGGGCGCGGACGATGCGACGCTTCCGGCCAAGGCCGGCGACGTGCTCACCTGCCCCATCGCCACGCCCCACGGCATCCGCGCCATCACCGACATGCGCGTCCTCGTCACCATCGCCCCGCCCCCCTGATGGGGATGTGAGGCTGTAGAGGGAAGACGCCTCCGGCGGCCAGGAGGGGATGATCCCCTCCTGGACCACCCCGGCAAAGGGCGCACATGGCCCGCAACTGCGCAGCCGAACGCGTCATTGCGACGCATCTGCGGAGAGCAATTGCTTTCTGGAAACCGAGGCCTCGGTGTTGCGCGGGCATGTGAGCGGACAACAGAAAAAAGGGCTTTCTTCCTGCGCTCGGAACGAGGGAAGCGATTGACGGGAATCGTCGTTTCTTCGGCGACCAGGACCACAGACGCAAGCCCGGACCGGAGCATGCGAAAGGCGTGATCTTGCCTTGCTGGGGCTGGCGTTGCGGACACGAATTACGCCCGCCTGCGAAAAAAATAACGACCGCCCCTAAATTCCTTTCCCTGTCCGTATGATTTCAGGACGTTGCAAAGTTTGGGCCGCTTGCCATGGCCCTGGATATGTGAAAAAAAGCGCGAAAGGATCGATGCCGGGATGCGGCGCGGCAAGGCGTTCCTGCGCGCGTACCGCCAACCGCGCGACGCAGGGACGGGACGCCACAGCATACTGGCGGACGCGAACCCGCCGGCCTCCGAACGGACCCCAAGCCATCAAGGACTTTGGCGCACCAGCCTTGCCGCGCCCCGTCCCGGCATCGAATCCGCCCTTCCCGCGACCGGTCGCTCGCGATCGCATTCCCGCCGCGCCTCCCATAATCGATTTCCGGCAAGCGCCTCCGTCAGTTCGACAGCAGGGAGAAATCCCTCTTTCCTATTCTGTTGCCCGCTCCCATGCACCCCGGTTCGGAGAAAGTGTTTTCCCCGCGAGGACGCGTCGCAATGACGCACGCGGCGGCGCAGTTGCAAGTATAAAAGCCCCTTTCGAGAGGTCCAGGAGGGGCCGCCGCCCCTCCTGGCCGCCGGAGGCATCTTCTCCCCTCTCCTTCTCCTAGCCCATGACCGCGGGCGCGCCCGCAGACACAAATCCCGGAAAAACATCGGCCAGCCGCTTTTCGGGCAGGCCCAGGTGGCGCACGGCGATCTGCGCGGCGACCTCGCGCCAGTCCGTGGTCACGGCTACGTCGCGTCCGCCGGCCAGGCGATGCGCGGCCAGTCCCGGCCACTCCCCGAACACCTGCCCTCCGGCCACGGGACCGCCGAGGACGAGCATCGCGCCGCCCTGGCCGTTGTCCGTGCCGCCGAAGCGGTTTTCCCGCGCGCCGCGCCCGAATTCGCCAAGGGCGAGGATGATCGTCTCGTCAAAGGCCTTGCCGAGCCCCTCGGCCAAGTGGGAAAGCCCCTGCGCCGTCTCGCGCAGCCTGTCGGCGAGGTAGCCCTTGGCCCCGCCCTGGCCGGAGTGGGTGTCGAAACCGCCCACGGCGAGGAAGGCCAGGGCCGCGTCGCGCCGCTTGGCCAGGTCGCGGCCGAAGCGTTCGGCGAATTCCGGGAAAGCCGGGGCGGGAATGGCTCCGGCGCCGGCCTTGACCGATTCCGCAAGCACCTTTGCCAGGGCGTCCTGCCGGTCCTCGCGGCCCTTGGCGAAGGTTTTGGCGAGCGGCTCCTTGCCGGCGTAGAGCCGGGACACGGCGTCGTACAGGGCCTGGTCCTCCACGGGCAGGCCCGGCAGGGACGGGCCGCGCCCGGGGGCGATCATGTTGTAGTGCGGCGCGCCGGCGTAGATGTCCGACTGGCTCGCCACGAGCATCTGCGACGTGCCGCCGCCAAGGGCCAGGGCCAGGCGGCCGAGCCAGCCCTTGTCTCCCCCCTTTCCCGAAGGCGCGCCCCTGGCGAAATCCGCCTGCGCCGGTCCGTGCTGCGCGGCCACGCCGGCCATGCCGCAGGCCGGGAGCACGGCCAGCTTCTTCTTCGCATAAAATGGAGCCAGGGCGGCCATGGCCGGATGGAGCAGAAATCCCCGGCCCAGGTCGGTCCCGCCGCAGTCAGGAGCCAGGGCCGTGGTCGGACGCAGGGCGCGGTAGAGCGGATCGCCGGTCGGCGCGGCCACGGACAGGCCATCAGGTCCGCCTTGCAGAAAAACCACGACAAGTTGCCGGCCCTCGCGCCAGGAAGGCTTATCCTTGGCTTTGTCCATCTCCTTGGCCGCGGCCTTGTCCTCGCGCCCGCCCTTTTTCGCGCGCGCGGCAAGCACCGCCCCCGGGTCCGTCAACCCGGCAAGGCCCAGCGCGGCCAGAAATCCCAGCACCTCGCGTCGTCGCACCGCCCCTCTCCCTTTCCGTGTCCCACCCTCAGCAAGAAAAACACTTCCACCGCCACGTATGGGGTGGTCCAGGAGGGGCCCCCGGCCCCGCCTGGCCGCCGGAGGCATTTCCCCTACTCCCGCAATA
>JAEWPX010000092.1 GCA_023399375.1 Pseudomonadota bacterium
AGCCAGGAGCGCAGCGACGGCATCGCCGGAAAAATTCCGGCACCGCCGACGCACTCCCACCCAACGACCACGCTTCCACCCGCTACCCAACTTCCCCGACCAGGGGGTCCCGGGGGGATGATCCCCCCCGGCCGCCGGAGGCATCTTCCTCTTTCTTGCCGCATCCATCTCTTTCACCTTGCACCCTTCACCCGGGGCAGGCGGGCGAGGGCTGTGGCGAGGGCGGCGGCTTCCACGGGTTTGGCGAGGTAGTCGTCCATGCCGGCGGCGAGGAAGCGTTCGCGGTCGCCGGCCATGGCGTGGGCGGTCAGCGCGATGACGGGCGTGCGGGCCTTGTCGCCGTGGATGGCGGGGTCGCGCAGCAGGGCAAGGGTTTCGAGGCCGTCCATGCCGGGCATTTGGATATCGAGGAGCACGGCGTCGAAGGGGGCGTTGGCGAAGAGTTCCAGGGCATCCGGTCCGGCGGCGGCTTCCACGACGACGTGACCTTGTTTGCGCAGGAGCGTGCCGACGGCCATGCGGTTGATGCGTTCGTCTTCGACGAGCAGCAACCGTAGTCCCGGGGCGACGGTTTGCGGCGTCAGCGGCTCGGAGCTGACCGTTTCGGGGTCGGCTTTGGCGAGGGGCAGGGAACACAGGATGCAGGTGCCGACGCGGGGTTCGCTGTCGATCCAGATGGAGCCGCCCATGAGATGCACGAGGCGGTCCACGATGGAGAGTCCGAGGCCGGCGCCCTGGTGGGGGCGGGTATTGGAGGCGTCCACCTGGGTGAAAGTGTCGAAGACGGCGTCGAGTTTGTCGCGGGGGATGCCGATGCCGGAGTCGCTGACGCCGAGGACGAGGCGCAGTGTATCCTGGTCGTCGACGGGGTAGCAGGCGGCTTCGAGGCTGATGCCGCCGCGTTCGGTGAATTTGACGGCATTGCCCACGAGGTTGAGCAGGATCTGACGGATGCGGTTTTCGTCGCCGCGCAGGCGGGCGGGGACGTTGGGGGCGACGGTGATGCCAAGCGACAGCCCGCGTTGCTCCAGAGCCACGGCGAAGGTGCTTTGGATGGAGGCGAGAACCGCGCGCGGGGAGAAGGGGGCGATTTCGAGGTTCAGCTTGCCGGATTCGACGCGCGAGAGGTCGAGGATGTCGGTGAGCAGGCGTGTGAGGCGGCGGCCCGAGTCCAGGGCCGTGACGACGCAGTCGCGTTGTTCTTCGTCGAGGCTCGTGTCCTCGAGAATTTGCAGCATGCCGAGCAGGCCGTTTAAGGGCGTGCGGATTTCGTGGCTCATGTTGGCGAGGAATTCGCTTTTGGCCTTGCTGGCGGATTCCGCGGCGGCCTTGGCGGCGGCGAGGCGCGTTTCGGACAGGCGTAGGGATTCCTCGGCGTGTTTGCGTTCGGTGATGTTGGTGAACATGCCGACCGACCCGGCAAAGCGGCCCGAGGCGTCGTATTCGCTGCTGACGGCGATGAGCATCCAGATTTCCGCGCCGTCCACGCTTTTGAGCCGCCGTTCGTAGAGTCCGCCGCCGGGGGGCAGGGCTTCGCGGCGCAGCATGGCGCGGTGGAGTTCGGCGTCCTCGGCGAAGAGGAAATCGGCGACGGAGCGGCCGGCCAGCTCGTCGGGCGTCGCGCCGAGCATGACGGCCATGACCGCGTTGACGTAGGTCGTGCGCCAGTTGGCGTCCACGGCCCAGATGCCTTCGTTGGCGGTTTCCACGATGCGGCGGTAGCGGCTTTCGCTTTGGGCCAGGGCCCGTTCCGCCTGCTTGCGGTTGGTGATGTCGCGGATGACGCCGACCACGTGCCTGTTGCCCGCGCCGTCGATGTGGAGGGTTTTGCGCGTCATGAAGGTGCGCCTGCGGTCGTCGGCGTCGTAGGCCGTTTCCTCGGCCACGTCCTCGTAGCCGCAGGCCAGGGTCATGGCGTCGTTTTTGAGCGAAACCGCGCCGTGCCGGCCCGGGAAAACCTCCTGTGCGTCCCGGCCGATGATCTCCTGGCGCGCGCGGCCGGCCAGGACGCACAGGGCGTCGTTGACGCGCATGAACCGGCCGTCGGGACCTTTGACGTAGAAGGGGTCGGGCATGGTTTCGACGATGCGCGAAAGCAGGGGGTCCTCGTCGCGGTCGCGGCGTCGAGGGCATCGCTTCATGGCGAGGAAGGCGAAAAGCAGCAGCAGAAGAAAGACGATGCTCGACGTCACGAGGAGGAAGGCGTTCATGGCGGCGGCTCCAACAGCTCCTTGCGCTCCCTGCGGAGCTCGGGAAACGGCCTCGCCGTTTCCTGTGGCCATGGCGGTCTCAATGGAGGCGCGGGAACGCAACGCCTTGTCGAAACTAAGGGAAGTCGTGCCGCATGACAAGATCGCAGCACGTTGCCGATCCGGGCGGGACGCGCCGGTCCGGTGAGCCTCGTCCGCGACCGCGGCGGCCGGGCCCGGACGGCCTGCGGCGCATTGCGCCCGGCGGGAGCGCGGCCAGTCCGGCGACTGGTCGCGCCGGGTTCAGCCCAGGGCGGCCAGGGTCTTTTCGATCGGGCGGCGTTCGGGCACCACGGGCAGGGGTTCCTTGCCGTCGCGCACCGCGGCCGAGACGTAGAGGCCGCAAAAACAGGCTCCGAACTCTTCCACATCGGCGTCCCGGTACTGGCAGGGGCAGACCACGTCGCGGTCCAGCTCGAATTTGCCTGCGGCCAGCCGGCACGGACAGGCCATGTAGCCGTACCGTTCCTTGTTGACGAGCAGGTTTCCGAGCAGGTCGAGGGTCATGGCCATGTCCGGATTGAAGAAGCGCCCCTTGGCTTCCTGCAGGGGGCGCAGGGTGTCGTAGAGTCCCTGCGCGTTCATTTCTTCTCGCATTGGTCGAGCGCCTGCTCGATCTCGTCGCGGCGAAAGCCCACGATGACCTTGTTGCCGATGACGATGGTGGGGAAGGACAGGGCGGGATTGAGCTTGCGCACGATGTCCATGACCTGCGTGCGTTCCTCGCCGTTGAGGAAGTCCACGTGAACGCAGTCGTAGGGGATCTTGTGTTCTTCCAGGTATTCCTTGGCGTGCTTGCAATGCACGCAGGTGGACAGGGCGTAGACTTTGATGTCCGAACTCATGGGGCGCTCCTTGAAGATATTAGCGCGGCAGGGAAGCGGCTCCGTTTCGTATTCCTTTTTCCAGCCGGCCGGTCAAGTGCGAAAGGGGCCAGGTGAGCAGCAGATAGAACAGGGCCAGGGGCAGGTAGGCCTCGAAGGTCCGGTAGGTGGTGGCGTTGACCACCTCCGCCGCCTTGGTCAGTTCCCGCACGCTGATGACCGACAGCAGCGAGGAATCCTTGATGCAGGAGACGAACTGGCCCGTGACCGGCGGCACGATGCGCCGCAGCGCCTGGGGAAAGATGACGTAGAACAGCGTCTGCCGCCGGGTCAGCCCCGAGGAGAGCGCCGTTTCCCACTGCCCCCGGTCCACGGACTCCACCCCGGCCCGGACCATCTCGGAGATGTAGGCCCCGGAGAAGAACCCGAGCGCCGCCGTGCCGATCACGTACGGGCTGTCCAGATGCACGACCACGCCGACGCAGAAGTAGAAGATGAGGATCTGCACGAGCAGCGGCGTGCCGCGAAAGGCCCCGACGTAGAGTCCGGCCAGCTCCGTGAGCCAGACGTTGCCCGAGACCGAGGCCAGGCCCGAGGCCAGGCCGCAGGCAAGCCCCAGGGCGATGGCCCCCACGGACACGGCGAGCGTCATGCAAAATCCCGCCAGAAAGATGTCGCGGTAGGCCCAGACCGCGTCGAAGTCCCAGTGGTAGCGGATGTGCGCGAGAACGTACCACAATGCGCCGCCAAGGGCCGCGAGCAGGAGCAGGCGGACCGCAAGCGGCGAGGGCGGTCGCCTCATTTGACGAACCGGTCCGCCGGAAAGACCAGGACATAGGGCATGCGTTCGCCGAAATCGGCGGCGAGGCGCGCGGCGATGTCCTTGGAGAAGTCCCGCGAAGCCGTGACCAGATAGACGATGTTGCCCTGGGTCTCGAGCTGGCCCTGCTCGTTCTTCCAGCCGCCGTCGCCCGCGCCGAGGCGCGTGTAGCCGCCGTAGGATTCGCTCAGCCAGGCTTCCAGGGCCGGGATTTTCGCCGCGGCGTCGCCGCCGCCCGGCAGATCCGTCGGCACTGCGAACAGGTGGGCGAAGACCTGTTTGGTTTCGGCCTGCGCCGCGCCGGACAGGCAGGCGGCGGCCAGAAGCAGGCAGCACAACAGGCGCATTGTGCGTCGCGTCATGTCTTTTATTCCCCTCTCCGCCGCCGGGACGGCCGGCGGCCCCCGCAAACCCGCCGGGCATTACCCGCGCTCGCGCGGCCCTCGGCGACGGGTTTCGGGCCCGCGCCGCGCCCCGGCCTCCCACGTTGGCGGCAGGCCGGGCGCGCGCCGCTATTTGCCCAGGATTTCCTTGAAATACTTGAGGCGCAGCGTTTCCAGCGTGCCGTCGGCCTTGATCGTCGCCAAATACATCTCCAGCCATTGCCACCAGTCGAAGTCGCCCTTTTGCAAGGCGATGCAGTAGGGCTCGTAGGTGAACGGCGTGAGGAGCGCCTTGGTGGTCTCGGGATTCTGCTTGTGGTGCTTGGCGATGGAGATCTGGTCGTAGAAGAAGGCGTCGGCCCGGCCGGCGGCCACTTCCTGCACGCAGGCGGTCTCTTCCTTGTAGCGGTTGATGGTCGCCTTGGGAAAACGCTTGCTGGCCACGAGGTCGGCGGTGGTGCCGGTCTTGACCGCGAGCACGCGGCCCGGCGCGTTGAGCTGTTCCACGTCCGTGACGTCGGCCGCCTTCTTGGCGCTAAGAAGCGTGCACAGGCCGGTGGTGAAGTAGGGGGAGGTGAAGGTGATGGACTTGGCCCGTTCAAGGGTGCCGGTGATGCCGGAGATGACGAGGTCGATCTTGCCGGCGCTCAGTGCCGGGATCAGCCCGGTCCACTCCATGTCCTTGATTTCCAGTTTGACCCCGAGCCGGTCGGCCAGGGTCTGGGCGATTTCCACATCGTAGCCGACGGGCTTGCCCTGTTCGTCCACGTACTCGAAGGGCCAGAATTTGAGTTCCATGCCGACGACGAGGGTGCCGCGCTCGACGATCTTGCGCAGGTTGCTGCCCTCGTAGATGTCGAAGGGCGTCGCGGCGGCGATCGACGTGCCGCAGCACATCGTCAGCGCCACGAAGGCGAGGCTCACGATGCGGATGAAACGGACCATGGGGCTTCCTCCTTGCGTAACGGGGTTGCGATTCGTGCAAAGCCTACCCCATCGCTCCCGGTACGGCCACCAGAAATGCGCGTTGGCCGGGACTTAGGCCCGTTCTCCCGCGGCCTGGCCCGAGGCGAAGGCCCAGTGGAGGTTGAATCCGCCCAGGCGGCCGGTGACGTCGAGAAGCTCGCCGACGACGAAAAGGCCCGGGACGGCGGTCGCTTCCATGGTCTTGGAGGAAAGCGCGGCCGTGTCCACGCCGCCGCAGGTCACTTCCGCCTTGGCGTAGCCCGCGGCTGCGGCCGGGGTGAAGGGAAAGGCGCGCAGGGCGGCGGCGAGCGCGCGCCGGGGCGCGGCGGCAAGTCCGGCCGCCGGGCCGGCGAGCCCCAGGCGGTCGCAAAGCGCCGTCGCCAGCCGTCGGGGAAGGTGGCGGGCCAGGACGTTTTTCACCTCCTGCCTGCCGGCTCCGGCGAGGATTCCCTCGGCGTCGCGCCCGGGCAGGAGGTCGATGGCCAGGGCTTGGCCCTCGCGCCAGAAAAGCGAGGCGTCGAGGATCGCCGGTCCGGAGAGCCCCTTGTGGGTGAAGAGCATGTCCCCGGACAGGGCGCACGGTCCGCCGACGGCCACGGGCAGGGACACGCCGGCCAGGTCGCGGCACAGCGGCAGGTCGCCCGGGCCGGCCAGCAGCGGCGTCAGCCCGGGGCGCAGGGGCGTGACCGCAAGGCCCAGGCGCGCGGCCAGGGCGTAGCCGAAGCCCGTCGCGCCGAGTCCGGGCCAGGACTTCCCTCCGAGCGCCAGCACCAGGGAGGCGCAGCCTACGGGGCCGGCGTCGGTTTCCACGATGAAGCCGCCCGCTTCCCGGCGCGCGCCGGTCACGGTCGCGCCAAGGCGCAGGCGCGCCCCGGCCTCCTCGGCCTGGCGCAGGAGGAAACGGGCCAGGGCCGGCGCGCCGTCGCGGCAAAAGACCTTGCCCCCCGCCTCGACGACCGTGGCCACGCCCGCGTCGTGCAGGCGCGCGAGCAGCGCGTCCGGCGTCAAACGCGCCAGGGCGGATTTGGCGAAATGGGGGTTGGCGCAGACGTAGTCCGCGGCGGCGACGTCGGCGTTGGTGACGTTTGCGCGCCCGCCGCCCGAGGCGAGCACCTTGCGCGCGGCCTTGGGGCCGTGGTCGAGCACGACGACCGTGCGCCCGCGCGCGGCGCAGGCGGCGGCGCAGAAAAGCCCCGAGGCCCCCGCGCCTAAAATGACGACATCGACGTGCATTGCTTCCTCAATATGGGGGGGTGAGAGTGGGGTGGAAGGACGCCTCCGGCGGCCAAAGGGCTTGCGCCCTCCGGACTCCTTTTATGGAGCGCACGGGAACGCTTCGTTGGATTTTCGTAGGGCTGTTCATGGTCGCGTTGTCATGGAAAAGGTATGGTGTTGCGGCGTACCGGGAGCGATGCGGCTTCGCCGACAGGGAAAAGGCCTATTGCGGCCCCAGGGCCATCCAGGTGTCGAGCGTCTCCAGAAGCCGGCGCTTGGCGATGGGCTTGACCTGGAAATCGTCGCAGCCGGCGGCCAGGCTTTTTTGGCGATGCTCCTCGAAGGCGTGGGCGGTCAGGGCGACGACGGGGACGCGCGGCCGGCCGAGTTCGTATTCCAGGCGGCGCAGGTCCTCGGTCGTTTCGTAGCCGTCCATGACGGGCATCTCCATGTCCATGAGCACGACGTCGTAGGGGCGCTCGCGCAACAGCGCAAGCCCGGCCTCGCCGCTCGGGGCCCAGGTCAGTTCGTAGGGCGTGCCGTGGAGCATGAGCCGGATGACCTCGGCGTTGCCCGGGCTGTCCTCGATTAGCAGCACCGCGCCCCGGCGCGCCGACGGGGCCGCGGCGACGCGCGTGTCGCCCGCGGAAGCGGCGGCCGCGGCCGGGCGCAGGGGCAGGGTTACGGTAAAAAGCGAGCCTTCCCCGGGCCGGCTGTCCACGCGCAAACGGCCGCCCATGAGGTCCACGAGTTTTTTGCAGATGGCCAGCCCCAGGCCCACGCCGCCGTATTTGCGGCCGGCCCCGGCGTCGATCTGGGTGAAGCGTTCGAAGATGACTTCACGCTTGTCGTCGGGGATGCCGATGCCGGTGTCGCGCACGGCCAGGCGCAGGAGCGGGCCGGAAGCGGGGTCTTCCTCGCGCCCGACCTCCAGGGTGACGCCGCCGGTTTGCGTGAATTTGATCGCGTTGCCGAGCAGGTTGACGAGCACCTGGCGCAGGCGGTCGGGGCTCACGACCAGGCGCGGCGGCAGTTCCGCCTGGATGTCCAGGGCGATGTCCAGGCCCTTGCGCGCCGCGTCCGGGCGCAGCATCTCCACGAGGTCGGCGGCGAGCGCCGCCACGTCGCAAGGCTTTTCCTCCATGATGAACCCACCGGCCTCGATCTGCGACAGATCCAGGATGTCGCCCAAAAGGCCCATGAGGGTCGTCCCGGCGATTCTGATCGCGACGAGGGCGCGGTCCGCCTCCGGCGGCAGGTCGGCTGCGGCGAGGGCGTCGGTCATGCCGAGGATGGTGTTCATGGGCGTGCGGATCTCGTGGCTCATGGTGGAGAGGAATTCGCTCTTGGCGCGGTTGGCGGCCTCGGCCGCGTCCTTGGCGCGGCGCAGGGCCTGTTCCATGGCCTTGCGCTCGGTGATGTCCACGAGCACGCACAGGATGCAGGATTCGCCGGCCGTCTGGATGGGCACGGCCGAGATCAGGGTGACGACGAGGGAGCCGTCTTTATGGCGCAACGCCGCTTCCTTGGCCACGATGGAGCCGGCGCCCGCCAGTTCCTCCACAAAGGCCTGCCGCTCCTGCGGCGAGGGCCAAAGGTCGATCTCGAGGCTCGAACGCCCGACGACGTCGCTTGCGCGGTAGCCGAACATCCGCGCGCCGGCCTCGTTGACATCCACGATGCGGCCGTCGCGCAGCGACGTGACCGCAATGCCGACCAGGGCGTAGCGGAAGATTTTCGCGAGCAGGTCCTGGCTTTCGCGCAGGGCGTCCTCGTCCTTCTTGCGGCCGGTGACGTCGGTGATGCCGCCGGCCATGCGCACCACGCGGCCGGAAGCGTCGGCAAGCCCCGCGCCGCGTTCGTTGATCCAGCGGAATGCGCCGTCGGCGTGGCGCAGGCGGTACTGCGCCGTGTAGGCGTCGGTTTCGCCGTCCGCACAACGCTTGTGCGCGCGAATGACGGCTTCGGCGTCGTCCGGGTGCAGCCGGGAGGTCCAGGCGTCGGGACGCATCGGCGCGCCGGTCGCGGGCAGGCCCAGGATCTCGCGGTAGCGTGGGGAGAAATAGACCGTATCGGTCCGCAGGTCCCATTCCCAGATGCCGTCGTTGGTCCCCCGCACCACGAGGGCGTAGCGGGCTTCGCTTGCGGCCAGGGCCTCCTCGGCCAGCTTGCGCTCGGTGATGTCCGAGCCGACGCATAAAAACGCTTCCCCGCCACCCTGCGTCGCGGCCAGCCGGCGTACGGTCCAGGCGATCCAGACGCTGCGCCCCTCCGGGCCCTGGTGCCGTCTGTCCAGGGCGCCCGCCCCGCCAGGGGCGTCGGCGATGCCGGAAAGGATTTCGCGCCAGGGCGCTTGCCGGGGCTGCGCCGCCGGGTCGTCGAACAGGCCGAGGTCGCGGCCGAGCAGGTGCGGCTGGGGCTGGCCGAACACGCGCTGGGCGAAGGAGTTGCAATACGCCACGCGCCCCAGGACATCGAGGCGTACGATGACCACGCCCGCGCTCTCCACCAGTTCGCGGTAGCGCTCCTCGCTCTGGCGCACGGCGGCGAGCAGGTCGTTGAGGGTTCCGGTCTGGCGGCGCACGACGCGGCGCAGCCAGGCCGCGACGGCGAAAAGGACCGCCGCGGCGAGGCCGAGCCCTGCCGCGCCCCAGAGGGCGTAGCGCAGGCCCTTGGACGGAAAGAGCTTTTCCCCGCGCCATTTGTTTTCGATGGCGGCATACTGGTCGGGGGTGATGCGGGAAAACCCGTCCTCCACGAAGCGCAGCAGCTCCTCGTCGCCCTTGCGCACCGCCCGGTGGAACTGGCCGGAATAGAGCACGAAGGCCAGGCGGAAGTCGCCGGCCAGGCCGAACTTGTAGAGGTAATAGAGACCCGGGGGCCGGTCCACGCAGAAGACCTTGACCTTGCCCTCCCCGGCGGCGCGCACCACGGCCTCGTAATCCTCGAACGGAAGCAGCGGGCCGACGCCCTGGGCGGCCAGGCGCGCGACGCTGGCGTCGCCCTGCTTGACGCCCACGGCGAACCCGCGAAGCGATGCGGCGTCGCGGATGCCTCCGAGGTCTTTGTGCACGAAGATGGGGACTTCGATGGTCGCGTATGGTTTTGAAAAAAGATAGTATTTCCGCCTTTCCGCATTCTCGAACAAGGTGTCGATGACGTCGGCCTTGCCGCGCAGCATGAGATCCTGGGCCGCGTTCCAGTCCTGGAGAATGAACGTCACGGGCACGCCGGTGACCCGCTCCCACAGCCGCCAGGCGTCGATGAGGATGCCCTGGGGCGCGCCTTGCGGGGTTTGGAACACGTAGGGCGGGTAGTCGCGGTCCAGGACCACGGACAGGGTCTTGGGCGGGGTCGGGGTCGGCGTCGGAGGCCGCCCGGCCGGCGACGGCTGGCCCGGGGGCTGCCCCGGCGTCTGGCCCGGGGCGGGGCCGGCGAGGAGGCAAAGGGCCGCAAGCACGGCCAGGAAAAAGCCGCCCGGCAAGCGGATAAGCCGCCGGCGGAAGGCCGGGACGCAGGCGGACGGGCGGGGTGTTCTGCCGGGCATGGGAAGCAACCGGGCCGCGCTAGCGCAGGCGGCCTTTCTTGTGGGCCGGGCGGCCCCGGAGGCGCACGCCGTGTGCGGGACATTCCGGGCCGTGCATCCGGCGTGCGAAGTTGCGGCTGTGATCGGTTGCGAAGAAGCCCGCGGCGGATGCGAGGATGCGTCTGCACGGTGGCACGGTCTGGAGGCTTTCGAACGGGGCGCGCATTTTTGTCATATACCCCCGAGTCCCGGCAAGGGGCAAGGGCTCGCTGCCTCCGACGGGGACGGGAAGCTGCCGCCAAAACGCATGGACATCTTTTCTTCCTTCCTGTGTCACGCTATTCTGCTTATTGTCAGGATTCGGGACGCCGCCCCGGCGTGTCCGCCGCCGCGCATTATTTCGTCCTGAAACGGTTCCAGAGGCTGGTTGTGCCGCAACGTCGCAAGGCGAAGTCCGTATGGTGCATCGTCGTTGTCAGCGTCAACAAGAAGGGGAAAGCAATGCCGTCGTCGAAAACAAGGTCACTGTTCGGTCGGCTGGGGTTTCGGCTCGGGGCGAGCTACGCCATCCTCGTCGTCGCCATCGCCGCGGTCGGATACACGGGCTATTACGCCGCACGCACCATCAGCGACAACCTGGACACGCTCTTTACGCGCTTCCTGCCGAGCGTCGATTTCCTGATCGAAGCCGACCGCGATCTGCACCAGCTGCTCGTGGCCGAGCGGACCATGCTGTTCACACCCCCGGGCAGCGAGGCCTTCAAGGCCCTTGAGAACACCTACGCGGTGAACCTCAAGCAGGCCAAGGACCGCTTCGGTTCGTTCAAGGCCCTGGCCACCACGCCCGAGGAAAAGCAGCTTGCCGGCCAGTTCGAGCAGGCCCTGCGCCAGTGGGAGGGCGTCTCGGGCAAGGTCGTCAAGGAGCGCCTGCTGGGCACGGACGAGGCTACCGCGGCGGCCATGGACCTGACCAAGGGCGAGGCCAACGACAAGTTCGAGTTCGCCCGGGAATTCATCAACAAGCTGACGGAGGTGGAACTCGGCTACGCGGACGCGAAGAACAAGGAATCCGCCGCGCTCTATGCGCAGTCGCGTCTGATCATCATGGGGCTCACCGTGGCCATGGCCCTTTTCGCGGTGCTTACGGGCTGGCTGATCGTGCGCGGCGTGCGCAGGAGCCTTGGCGGCGAACCCGACGAGATCGCGGCCATCGCCCGGCGCGTGGCCGTGGGCGACCTCGCCCTCGAGTTCCACGAATCCGCCCACCCGGAAAGCATCTACGAGGCCATGCGGGCCATGGTCCAGTCCTCGGCCGAGGTGGTCGCGGCCGTCACCAAACTGGCCCAGGGCGACCTCGAGGTCAGCGTCGCCGCCCGCTCGGACGCGGACGCGCTCATGCGCGCCCTGGCCGCGCTCATCGCTGCGGAAAAAAACATCGCGGACATGGCCGGCAAGCTGGCCATCGGCGACCTCGACGTGACCGTGGCCAAGCGTTCTGAGGGCGACGCGCTGCTTGCTTCGATCGAACGGCTGGTCGCCGCGGAAAAGCACGTCGCGGCCATCATGGAGCGCCTGAGCCAGGGCGATCTGACGTTTCGCGTGCGCGCCCGCGATGCCGCGGACACGCTCATGCAGTCCTTGGACGCCATGATCGCCAAGGTCGGCGGCGTGATCCGCGAGGTGCAGGGCGGCTCGATCAACGTGGCCTCGGGCAGCGAGGAACTGAGCGCTTCGTCGTCCTCCCTGTCCCAGGGGTCCACGGAGCAGGCCGCGGCCATCGAGGAGTCCTCGTCGGCCATGGAGGAAATGGCCGCGAGCATCGGCCAGACCGCGGACAACGCCAAGCAGACCGAGGCCATCGCGGTCAAGGCCGCCAGGGACGCCCAGTCCTCGGGCGAGGCCGTGGCGCAGACCGTGTCCGCCATGAAGGCCATCACCGGCAAGATTTCCATCATCGAGGAAATCGCCCGGCAGACGGACCTGCTGGCCTTAAACGCCGCCGTGGAGGCCGCCCGGGCCGGCGAACACGGGCGTGGCTTCGCCGTGGTCGCAAGCGAGGTGCGCAAGCTCGCCGAGCGCAGCCAGGCTGCGGCCTCGGAAATCACCAACCTCGCCGCCACCTCCACGGACATCGCGGAAAAGGCCGGGCAGCTGCTCGAAAGGCTCGTGCCGGACATCCAGCGCACGGCCGACCTCGTCCAGGAAATCAACGCCGCCAGCCAGGAGCAGAGCCAGGGCGCAAGCCAGGTCAACCAGGCCCTGCAGCAGCTCGACCAGGTGATCCAGCAAAACGCGGCCGCGGCCGAGGAGATCGCCTCCACTTCGGAGGAGCTGTCGGCGCAAGCCGCGCAGTTGCAGCACACGAGCGCCTTTTTCCAATTGCCCGCCGAAGCGGGGGAGGGGACGCCGCAGCGGGCCATGCCGTCGCGCCGGACCGGCGGCGCGTCCCTGCCGGGCCGCCATGCGCTTCCCGGACAGCGGCAGGGTGCGGCCGTTCCCGGCACGCTCATCCGCATGGACGACGATGAGAAGGGGGATTTCGAGCCGTACTAGACCCGGCCGCGGCAGCCGCCGCCGCGGCGGCGCAAAATACGCAGGCGCGGCCCGTCGCACGGACGGGCCGCGCCTTTTGGCGTCTGGGGCCGCCGCGCGCGGCGGGCAGACCTACTACTTGCCCTTGCTGGCCTTGATCGCTTCTTCGAGTTCCTCGAAGCTCGGGCGCTTGTGGATGGGGATGGCGCGGCGGCCGGCCTCCAGGGCCACGGGCGGCGGGTTGCCGCCGACGAAGGCGGTCAGCGACGCCTTGGCCACGAGCAGGATGGCTTCGGTTTCCTTGGCCCGGTGCTCGATGTTGGTGGCGATGGGCGCGACGAAGCCGTAGGCGGCCAGAACGCCCAGGAACGTGCCGACCAGGGCCGCGCCGATGCTGTGGCCGAGCACTTCGGCCGGCTCGTTGATCTTGCCCATGGTGAGGACGACGCCGAGCACGCAGGCGACGATGCCGAGCCCCGGCAGGGCGTCGGCGGTCTTGGAGATGGCGTGGGACGGGACGAGCGCCTCGTGGACCGTGGCCTCGATGTCCGCGTCCATGATGGTTTCGAATTCGTGGGCCTCGATGTTGACCGTGGAGAAGATGCGCATGGTGTCGCAGATAAAAGACAGTACTTCGTGGTTCTTCTTGTTTTTCGCGAAGTTGCTGAAAATAGGGCTTTCCGCCGGCCGTTCCACGTCTTTTTCGATGGCGACCAGGCCCTCGCGGCGGATCTTCATGTACAGCCCCGAAAGCGTGGTCAGAAGCTCCAGGTAATAGGGCTTGCTCGTGATCATGCCGCCGAAGATGGACAGGGCTCCCTTGAAGGTGGCGCCAAGCACGTCCTTGGGAGCGCTGATCACGAGCTGCCCCAGCGCTCCGCCGAGGATCATGAGCATTTCCGGAGGGGCGGCCGAGATGAGCAGGTCGAAGTTGCCCTTCTCCAGGATGAAGCCCGCCAGGATGCAGCCGATGACGATGACGAAGCCGATGATCGCGAACATAGCCTTGCCGGGAGCCGCCGCAGCCTAGAACTGGCTGTCGGTCGACTTGTCGTAGAGGTTGTTTATTTCCTGCTCCAGGACGTCGCCCACATTCGGAGTCTTGGGCGTGACCACGGTCCCGCCCGAACCCTGCCCCGCGCCGCCGGCCGGCTTTTCGCCGGGCTTGGGCTGGCGGTAGAGCAGGAGGCTGATGCGCCTGTTGCGCGGATCGTACAGGTTGCCGGGCACGTAGGGCCGCGTGTCCGCGAACCCCGTCACCGCGGCCACCTGTTCCGGGGAGAGTCCCTGCTGGATCATCAGCCGCCGCGCCGCGAGCGCCCGACCGGCCGAAAGGTCCCAGTTGGTGTAGGTGCCGGAATAGCGGTAGGCGTCGGTGTGGCCCTCGATGGCCACCTTGACCCCTTCCTTGCGGATCACGTCCGTGACCGCGGCCAGGATGCGCTGGGCGTCCGGGGTGAGCGACACGCCGCCGAGATCGAACAGCGGCCGTTCGGCCTTGTCCATGATCTCGATGCGCACCCGGTCCTTTTCCTGGGTGACCGACACCTGGCCGGCCAGTTCGGGCACGGCTTTCGTGAGCGCCGCCTCGACCTGCTGTTCCAGGGCCTTGGCCTGCGCTTCGGCAGCAGCCTGCGCGGCTGCGGCCGCCTTGGCCTCGGCCGCGGCCTTGGCGTCGGGATGGCGGCCGCCGTCGAGGTCGCCCGTGCCCTGACCCTTGCCGCCGGTGGGGGCCTTGCCGCCGCGGTCGATGGCCACGTCGGGCCGTTCGTCCTGGCTGCCGACGATGGCCCCGGGCGGACCCAGGCCGCCGGTGTCGAGAAGCTGCGCCGAGGGGCCGGGATTCTGGAACAGGCTGAAGTCGTTGAAATAGGCGGCGAGCTGTTCCTTTTTCTCCTGGGGCGTCATGTTGAGCAGCCACATGAGCAGGAAAAAGGCCATCATGGCCGTGACGAGGTCGGCGTAGGCGACCTTCCACGAACCGCCGTGGGCGCCGCCGGCGACCTTCTTCACGCGCTTGATGATGATGTTGGCCTTGTGCCCCTGTTCCGCCATGGCTCCTCCGCCCTGTGCCTATCGGCCGGAAAGCCGGCCGGTTTAGGGAGACGGGCGTGTTTTGCGTTAGTTACGCATCCACGGGACAAAGGGCAACAGGAAGCGGCGGGACGCACGGGGCCATGCAACGCGAAAAGGGCGAAGGGAGTCCTCCCTTCGCCCGGGTGCGGCTTCGCGACCGGAACCGTGCGGACACGGCGTCCGGCAAAAACTACTGGGTGGTGTCGGAAGGCGCGGGAAGGACCAGGATGCGGGTCTTGACCTTCTTGTTGCGCATGTACTTCTCGAACTTGACCACGCCGTCGACCAGGGCGAACAGCGTGTAGTCGCGGCCCATGCCCACGCCCTCGCCGGGGTGGAACTTGGTGCCGAGCTGACGCACGAGGATGTTGCCGGCCAGGACCTGCTGCCCGCCGAAGCGTTTGACCCCGCGCCGCTGCCCGGCGCTGTCGCGGCCGTTTCTGGAACTGCCGCCCGCTTTCTTATGTGCCATGTCGGGACTCCTTCGAAATCTTGCTAGGCCTGGATGGACTTGACCTTAAGCTGGGTGTAGCTCTGGCGATGGCCCTGCTTCTTGTGCGAATCCTGCCGCCGGCGCTTGTGGAAGACCACGATCTTCTTGCCCTTGACGTGGCCGGCCACTTCGCAGGCCACGGTCGCGCCGGAGACGTAGGGCGCGCCGACCTTGACCTCGGAGCCGCCGACGAGCAGCACCTTGTCGAGCACGTATTCCGAGCCGGCCTCGGCGGACAGAAGGTCCACGGTGATGGTGGCCCCTTCCTGGACCTTGTATTGCTTGCCGCCAGCCAAAACGATTGCGTACATGGATATGACCTCCGATAGGGAAGAGGCGTCATCTACTCCGGCTCGGCCCGGGAGTCAAGCGCTTTTTCTTCGCCGCAGGCCGCTTCGGCGGCCCGGCGCGCCCGGCGCGCGCGCAGCACGTCGAGCACCGAAATGTCCACGCGCAGGTTGCCGCGCCCCCGGCCGAGCTCCACGTCGGGCTTGGCCGCGCCGTGGAAGTCCGAGCCGCCCGTGACGGCGAGGCCGAAGCGCCTGGAGAGCGCCAGGTATTCCAGGGTCTGCGCCTGGGAATGTTCGGTGTAGAGCGCCTCGATGGCGTCGAGGCCCGCGTCGCGGTAGCGGCCGACGGTCTCGATCAGCGCCGCGCCGGCCAGGCCCAGCATGTAGGGATGGGCCAGGGCGGCCAGGCCCCCTTCGTCGTGAATGAGCGCCACGGCCCGCTCGAAGGTGAGCTTGTCCTTGGGCACGTAGGCGCGGCCGTGCGCGCCGAGGTAGCGGCTAAACGCCTCCTTGAAGCTCGTGACCGCGCCCATGGCCAGCATGGCCTGGGCGATGTGCGGCCGTCCCACCGCCCCCTTGGCAAGGGCGGTGACGGCCTTATATTCCAGGGGCACGCCCAGGGCGCGCAGCTTGTCGAGGATCAGCCGGTTGCGGTTGTGGCGGCGCTCGCGCAGGTAGGCCAGGGCTTCGGCCAGGGGGCCGGGGCGCTCGGGCAGGAAGAGCCCGAGCAGGTGCACGCTGCGCTCGCCGTCGGCCACGGAAAGCTCCACGCCGGCGATGACGTCGATGTTGCGGGCCTCACCGGCGGCGCGGGCCTCGGGCAGGCCGTCCAGGGTGTCGTGGTCGGTGAGCGCCAGGGCGGAGAGGCCTTTTTTCGCGGCCAGATCCACGAGGTCGCCCGGGGACAGGCTGCCGTCGGAAGCCGTGGAATGCGTGTGCAGGTCGATAAGCGCCATGGGGCCAAGCCTAGCGCGACGGGCGCGGCTTGTCGAATCCCCGTGCGGGCCTTTCTTGCGCGCCGACCGCGATTTGGCTATCACATGCCCAAAGTGACGCAACCAAGGAGACGTTCGTGACCATACATCCCGATCTGCTCGCCATCCTGGCCTGTCCCAAATGCAAGGGCGAACTGGGCAAGCCCGCCGCGGGCGAAGGGCTCGCCTGCCCGGCCTGCGGCGTGGTCTATCCCGTGCGCGACGACATTCCCATCATGCTCGTGGAAGAGGCCGTCCCGGCCGCCGACTGGGAAGCCGGCAAACGTTCGGTCAAGGAGTAGGCGCGAGCCTCGCGCCAAGGAGCCGCGCATGGCCAAACTGCATTGGACGCCGTGGATGGCGTTGTCGGAGCTGGCCCAGGAGGCGGAGCATCTGGTCGCCGAGGGCGGTCTCGCCCACGACGCCGGCTACGCCTGGCAGCCCGTGGCGGACGTGCTGGAGACGGCGGCGGATTTCCGCCTCACCCTGGAACTGCCGGGCGTGGCCCGGGAGGACGTGCATATCGAGGCCCGGGGACGCGCGCTCGTGGTCTCGGGCCTGCGCCGCTTCGCCCGCGAGCCGGGCGGGGTGTACCAGGCCGTGGAACGTTCCCACGGTCCGTTCGCCAGGCGCTTCGAATTGCCCAAGGGCGTCTCGCGCGCCGAGATCACGGCGGTGATGAAGGACGGCCTGCTCGTGGTGGTCGTGCCCAAGCTCGGCCCGGAACGCCTGCGCCGCCGCATTCCCATCAGCTGACGGGCGACGCCCGCTTTCCCTTCACTTCTTCCCTATGAGGAGGCGCGACATGGGACGTCTCGGCCCATGGGCCTTGTGCTGGCTGCTGCTTTGCTGCACGCCGCTTTCCGTCTTCGCCGCCGCCGGGCGCGAGGTCCGCATGACGCCCGTGGTCACGGCCGTACGAGCCGTGGCCCCGGCCGTGGTCAACATCACCTCGGCCCGCACCGTGGAGCGGCGCGCCGGGCGGGGGCCGTTTTTCGACGACGAGTTCTTCCGCCAGTTCTTCGGCCCGGGATTCGCCCCGGGCCCTGCCGTGCCCCAGCACGAAACCCAGGAAAGCCTTGGCTCCGGGGTCATCATCGACGGGGCCAAGGGGCTCGTGCTCACCAACGCCCACGTCATCGCCGGCGGCGCGTCCATCACGGCGCGACTCCTCGACGGCCGCGAACTGCCTGCGACCCTGGTCGGCTCGGACCCGGACTTCGACGTGGCCGTGCTGCGCCTGGACACCGGTGGCAAGCCCCTGCCCCAGGCGGCCATGGGCGATTCGTCGGACATCATGATCGGCGAGACGGCCATCGCCATCGGCAACCCCTTCGGCTACACCAACACCGTGACCACGGGCGTCGTTTCCGCCGTGGGCCGTTCGCTCAAGCACGAAGGCGGGGCCTACGCCGGCCTCATCCAGACGGATGCGGCCATCAACCCCGGCAACAGCGGCGGGCCCCTGGTCAACCTCGCCGGCGAGGTCATCGGCATCAACATGGCCATCCAGGCCCAGGCGCAGGGCATCGGCTTCGCCATCCCCATCGACAAGGCGCGGCGCGTGGTGGCGCAGATCGTTTCCGGCGGCGGCGTGACCCCGGCCTGGCTCGGACTCTCCGGCCAGGACGTGGACGTCCGTACGGCCCGCTACTTCCATCTGGACCGGCCGCGCGGCGTGCTCGTGACCGAGGTGGAGGCGGGTTCCGCCGCGGCCAAGGCCGGGCTGCGGCCGGGAGACCTTGTGCTCGGCGTCGGCAACACCGACCTCGACGACAAGGACCAGTACCTGGGCGTGCTGCGCACCTCGCCCGTGGGCGAGCCCCTGACGCTGCGCCTGCGCCGCGGCCGGGAGGACCTGCAAGTCACGGCCGTGCCCACGGCCTTTGCCGACAAGGAAGCTGCGGAGGTGGCCGGGAAGCGCTGGGGCATAAGCGTGGCCTTTTCACGGGACGCGGCGACCGTGGCCGGAGTGACGCCGGGTTCGCCGGCGGCGCGGCTCGGGATTAGGCCCGGGGACGTGCTCGTCCAGATCGGCGGCGAAAAGCTCAAGGGGCAAAAGGACTTCACCCGCGCCGTCTACCTCAGCCGCATGCACCGCACGGTGCTCGTCATGATCGAACGCGGCGGCCGCGGCTACTACGCCCGCATGGGCGTGGACTGAGACGGCGGGGCGCAAGGCGCAAAAAAAAGCCGGGTGCGGCGGCCATCCGCCGGCCCGGCGACGCCAGGGAGCCCCGGCTCGCGCGAGACTCCCTAGCCTCCTGTCCGCAGCAGTCGCAGTTCGCCGTTCCCGGTCGGGGCGGGACAGGTGCGCTTGGCGGCCGCGCCCGTGAAGTCCTGCATGTAGCGCCAGACTTCCTCCAGGGGCACGTGGGAGCGCAGGTAGTCCTCGCACTTGGAAAAGCTGTAGTGGTGGGCGAGGCTTCTGCCGAGCACCGCCACCTTCATCTTGCCCGTTGTCAGGGCCAGGTTGAAGGCTTTTTCGTCGGTGGTGGGCTGGCCGGCCGTGGGCGCGGTGGGGAAGGGCAGCACCCGGCGCATGATGCGGCCGTCGAAGATGACGCAATTGATGGTCAGGTAGCCCACGTAGCCGTACTTGGGCGGCGCTTCGCGCAGGTATATCTCGGCCAGGTTCTCGTACAGGAGCTTTTCCCACATCCAGCGGTGGTAGACCCAGTTCTCCTCGATGGGCGGGCCGGAATACATCTGGCGCTCCGAGGGGTAGGCCACGCGCAGGAAGCGGTTGAGCACGTGACGGCCGGGCGGGCTTATGGGCACGAGCGGCATGACCAGCGGCACGTCGGGGCGGTCGGCGTGGTCCAGATAGCCGTCCACCAGGTGTTCGAGCCAGTGGGGCGTGACGAAGAGATCCTCGTCGATCTTGATGACCACGTCCTCGATGTGCGCCGCGAGGATCTCGTTTTGCGCGGCGTGCACGGCCGGCACGAGGCCGCGCGGCCCCCGTTCGACCAGCGTGGCGTTTCCGTGGCGGGCCACGAAGCGCTTGGCCACGGCCGTGTGCTCGGGGCTCACGGCGTTGGCGATCACGTACACGTGCTTGAGCCTGGAAAAGTCCGTGAACTTTTCCAGGCAGCGTATGCAGATGAGGAAGCAGTCGAGTCTGTGCGAGGTGAGCAACAGCAGAACCGGCCGAATGTCTCCGCGACGCGGGCGTAGATAGGTCAGCTTGCCCATGGCCGTCCCTGGCTTTCAGGCATCCCTGCGTAAAAGGTTAAACTCCGGCTACATCCCCCTCTTCGGCAAATCGCTCCAGGAACTTTAGCCCAAAAACTGCTTTTTTTCTTCTTTCTTTCAAAGGGGATAGCGAGACGAAGCCGTGACTGTCAGGTTACATGCCGCAGCGCGACCCTTTGCGGGGCCGAAAAAAAACGCATTTTCGCCTCTCCGGCGCGGCCGGCCGGGCATCCTCCGGCGGCCGGGGAGCCCGCGTTGCTCCCGTTGCGAAGCCCCTCCCTTGACACGCCGTCACGCCGGGGCTAAGCCTGCGTATGCCTTCGGAGGCGTATTTTCGTTTTGCCCTGCTATTCCAAGAGGATGGGGCAAAAGCTTCCGACAGGCGACGTGCGGAGGTTCGCTCATGGGATACAAAGTGATCGTCGACGCGCAGAAGTGCATCGGCGACGGCGAATGCGTGGATGTGTGCCCGGTGGAAGTCTATGCGCTGCGCGACGGCAAGGCCGTGGCCGTGAACATGGAAGAGTGCCTGGGTTGCGAATCCTGCGTCGAAGTCTGCGACCAGGACGCCATCGTCGTCGAAGAAGAGTAGATATTTCAAAATATTAACCGGCAGCGGGAGCGGGCGGTCGCCGTCCGCTCCCGCTGCCGTCTCCGGCCCGGGCCGCTTGACCCTGCGCGGGGCCGCGTCATGGGAGGGCGGACGGGGCCGGTCGCGGAGTCCTTCGATGCCCCTGGATTTTTCCCCCGCTTTCGCCCGTTACGAAGCCATCGCCGCCGAGGCCGACGCCGTCTTCGCCAAGGTCGCCGCCGCCTGCCCGGGCATGGTGACCTGCGGCCAGGGCTGCAGCGACTGCTGCCACGCCCTGTTCGACCTGACTTTCATCGAAGCCCTGTACCTCAACCACCGGTTCAACGAGGCCTTTCCCCCGGGCGCGGCGCGCGACGCCATCCTGGAGCGGGCCAACGCCGCCGACCGCGAGCATTACAAGCTCAAGCGCAAGGCCTTCCGCGCCGGCCAGAACGGCGTGCCCACGGCCGAGATCCTGGCCGACATCGCCCGCGAGCGCATCCGCTGCCCCCTGCTCGGCGACGACGACCGCTGCGTGCTCTACGCCTCCCGGCCCGTGACCTGCCGCCTCTACGGCGTGCCCCAGGAAGTCGGCGGCGAGACCCACATCTGCGGCAAGGCCGGCTTCGAGCCGGGCGGGCGCTATCCTACGGTCAAGATCGAAAAGCTCCAGGACCGGCTCATGGAGCTGTCCCAGGAAGTCGTGGCCGCGCTGCCGACCAAGCAGCCGCTGATGGGCGACATCCTCGTGCCGGTTTCCCTCGCGCTGATCACCGATTACGACGACGAATACCTCGGCATCTTCACCGAGGACGACCTCGTGCAGCTGCCGCCCGCGCAAGCTGCGCCGCCGGCTTCGCCGTTTGGCGCGTCCTGCGGCTCCTGCGGCGAGCAGGCCGGTTCTTCCGCCTGTGCCTCGTGCGCCAGCGGGCAGACCACCTGGGTGCTGCCCGGCCCGGACGGCGCTCCCGGCGACGACGACAAATAAGGAGGCGCGCGTGGCCCATTCTCCCGAGGAACTGGCGCAGCTCAAGCGCGCCATTTACGACAAGCTCAAGCCGCGCCGCCGGCGCTTCATCGACAAGATGGGCTACGACGCCTGGGACCCGTTTCAGGAGCCCAACGATCCGCTGGACATGCGCGAGGACGCCTCGCGCCGCACCAGCCAGCAACTGGTCGCGGAATTCCTGGCGAGCCAGCCCGGGGCCTCGAGCGAATTCGGCAAGGGCGCCTGGGAGGTCTGCGCGGGCGTCATGAGCGGCTCGGAAAAGCACCGCGGCATGTACGCCTTCTGCAAATGGTACAAGGAACTGCTGGCCCGGGAAGGCATCGACGCCGAACTCGGCCCGACCAAATAAGCACGCGAGGAGCATGCATGGAATCGAGCTATACCGCACAGACCCCCGACGAGTTCATCGCCGAACTGAAAAAGCGCCTGTCGCAGAATCCCGGCTGCGGCGTTTCCCACTACAACCTGGGCACGGCCTACGTGGCCAAGGGCCGGCTCATCGAGGCCGAGGCGGAGTTCCTCCAGGCCGTGGAATGCTCGCCGAATCTGGCCGAGGCCTACGTGCAGCTTGGCGGCCTGGCCATGAACAAGGGCGACATGGACGGCTGCCTGGAGTGGAACGAGAAGGCCAGCCGCGCCAGGCCCCTTTTCGCCGTGCCGTTCGGCAACATCGGCTTCGTGCACATGCAGCGCGGCGAGCTGGACAAGGCCGAGAAATCCCTGCGTCGGGCCATCAAGATCGACCCCAAGTACGTGCAGGCCATGGCCACGCTCGGCAACTGCCTGTTCATGAAGGGTGAGCTCGATACGGCGGAGTTCCACAGCACCAAGGCGCTCGAGGTCGAGCCCATGTTCGGCCCGGCCCTGAACACCCTGGCCCTGATCGCCATGGAGCGGGGCGATTTCGCCAAGGCCAAGGAATTCGTCGCCCGCGCCCGGGAGACCGGCTTCGAGCCCCATCCCGACATGGTCCGCGAAATCGAGGCCGCCCTGGCCAAGTAGACGGGGGGAAGAACCGGGGCGCCGCCCCGGGCCCCGCCGGGGGGCATGATGCCCCCCGGACCCCCTCGAGGGGGGGAAGGAGGGTGGGCGTTATGCCGTCACGCAGGCAGTTGCTCGGGGAGATGCGGCAGGCCCTTCTGGGCGAGGACCGCGAGGCGGCCTTGGCCGCCCTGGCCGCCACGCCGGCCAAGACGCGCCTGGGGCCGCTTTTTTCGCTGCTGCTCGACAAGGAGGCGCTCGTGCGCTGGCGCGCCGTCACGGCCTTCGGCGCGGCCATGGCGGAGATCGCCGCCGCGCGCCTGGAAGACGCCCGCGACGTCTGGCGCAACCTCATGTGGCGCGTCAACGAGGAGTCGGGCAACATCGCCTGGGGCATTCCCGAGTGCATGGGCGAGACCTTGGCCGCAAGCCCCGCCCTGGCCCGAGAATTCCACCGCATTCTCCTTTCCTACGTGCAGGACCTGCCCGGGGACTGCACCTTCATCGACCACGCGCCGCTGCGGCGCGGGGCCTGGTGGGCCATCGCCCGCCTGGCCGGGGCCGCGCCCGAGCTGTGCGCGCCGGCCCTGTCCGAAATCGTCGCCGCCCTTGGCGACTGCGACCCCGCCGCGCGCGGCCTGGCCTGCCTGGCCGTGGCCCGCATCAAGCCCGCTCCCTCGCGCACGCTGCTGGATGCGCTCACCGCCCTGGCCGGGGATACGGCCACGTTCGACCGCTACGACGGCTGGGAGCTTGCCTCAACCGCCGTGGGGGACGCCGCCGCGCAGGCCCTGGCCGCCTGCCGCAGCTGCATGTAACCGCCTGTTCACGTCCCGCGACCTCCCTTGCAGCAAACGGGGACACCGTCCCCTTGGAGGTTCGCCATGCGCGCAACACCCTTTCTCACCGTATTGCTCATTCTCGCCGTGCTCGTCCTGGCGGCGGCCACGGGCCATGCCGCCGACGTCTTCACGGGGCCGGCCGATTCCCCGGAACGGCAAGTGGACGTCTACCTGCGCGACTTGAGCGCGCGTCTCGCGTTTTCGCCCGAGGAAACGGCCGCCATGCGTCCCGTCCTCGTCGCCCAGGCGGCGAAACGGCAGGCTCTGGCCCGGGCGCGGCTGGCCGCCAACCCCGGCATGGCCGGCATGCTCGCCCTGCGCGAAGACATGCGCGCCGTGACCCGGGAAACCGACGAAAAGCTGGCCCTCGTATTGCCCCCGGAAAAAATGGAACAGTTGCGCAACGACCGCGCCGAGCAGCTCGCCGCCTCCCGCGATAAAGCCCGGCAGCTGGCCGAGGTCCGCCCCGCCGACTGATCCTTAAAGCGTTCCTGGCTCAAGTCCCTTCCCCAAGGCAGGGCGCGGCTTTCCCCCTCGGGCCGCGCCCTTTTTTTCGTGCATGGGTCCGTCCGGCATCAGGGTCAGAATTCGTAGCGCAGGCGCAGGGCTCCGCCCGGCGCCCCTCCGACGTCGAAGCGTTTGATGCGCGATCCGCTCTCCCGATAAAAGGTCATGGTGCCGGGCAGGGCGTACAACGCGCCGATGCTCGCTGAAAACCCGTCCATGGGGCGCAGGTCGAACCAGAGTCCGGTCCGGGGCGCGAGGACGGCCACGGACCCCTTTCGGGAGATCGGGTTGTCGTCGGCGAGGCCGTAGGAGCCGGCCTCGATGCCGCCGGTCAGGCGCACGCTCCACCATGTCCCGCCGCGCCAGCTGATTTCCGTATGGGGGAAGCCCAGTTGGGCCGCGAAGCGGTCGCCGCTTGCATAGTTGAAGGCGACCATGGGCACGGCCTGGGTCTCCACCCTGCTGCCGGCCACGCCGCCGCCGCATTGCACGGTCCATTTCCTGCCCAGGGGAATGCTCAGACCGGCCAGAACGGATCCGTCGAGGCCTGATGCGCCGGGTTCGCGTTCGAAGCCGAGCCCGCCCCGGACGGCGACGAATCCCCCCACATTGCCCCACAGGCCGCCCCTGACCGTCAGGCCGAGCTCGAACCGGTGCAGGTCTTCAAAGGGGATGCGGCCGCGAAAGGGCAAATGCCCGACGTCGGAAAAGTCGAAATGGCTGCCGGTATAGCCAACGTCCCAGGCGAAGTGCTCCGTGCCGGCGGCGGCCTTGACGCCGGCGCGGGAGACGGCCACGCCCGCGCCGGCGATGTCCGCCGGGGCCAGGGCGTTTCCTTCGGCTTCCAGGCGGAGGGGCGGGTTGTTCCCGGCCGGGGGGGCGGCGGCTTTTCCCGCGCTGGCGCCGGGCGTGGCGTCATGCAGCTCGTCGGGGTCGCTCGCGGCGCCGCATTCGCCAAGCAGCGCCAGGACCGTCACCGCGGCCAGCAGGCTGATGCCGAAAAGCCATGCCCGCAGGGGCGGCGGGGGCAGCAAGGATCTCCGCGGGGTTTTGTTTTGCGAAAGATGACGCATAAGGCCTCCTGTGTCTTTTGAGCGTTTGTTTTGTGGAACAGCGTTGTCGCATCAAGAGTAACCGATCGGTTACATGTGGTGCAAAAAAAATCAGCCGACGTTCCCCAGGACGCTGCGAATGATGCGGGCGAGCATGGCTTCCAGGCGCTCCCAGGTAGCCTCGTCGTCCAGCGGCAGGCCGGCAAAGGTTTCCTCCGTGCGGCCGCGCACGCTCAAATGGTTGATGGTGCCGCCGAGGATGGCGTACAGGGCGGCGGTGTCCAGGTCGGGCGGAACGGCGAGATCGCTTCGCACGAGCGCCATGAGCTGCATGCCCACGGATTGGCGCACGGAATCCAGGGCCTCGGTCAGCGCGTTGTGCTCCAGAAAGCGCCAGGCCAGGATCTCCTGGGTCAGGGGACGCCGGCGGATGCCGCGCATATAGTTGCGCGCGGCGACCACCAGCCGTTCGGCAAAGGGGAGGGCCAGAAACGCCTCCCGGTCGCCGCCGGTGAGCTCGTCGAGGTCGGGCCAGAAGTCGCCGTTGTGGGCGAAAGCCGTCACCAGTCCGTCCAGGCCGCCGAAGTAACGGTAGATCAGGACCTTGTTGATTCCGGCTTCCCGGGCCACGACGTTGACCTTGACCTCGCGGAAGCCCTGGCGCGCCAGGACGCGGCCCACCGCGTCGATCAAAAGGCGCATGGTGGCTTCGCGGTCCCGCTGCCGTTCGGGTGCGCTCTGGGGTTTCGCGGCTGCCATGACGGGATGTGTGTCACCGGTCGGTTACTTTGTCAACCTTCCTTGCCGCCGGATGCGTCATGCTTTGGCCGCCGGGCAGCGCAGGACTCCCCGAAGGGGCTGGGCGCGGGTCGGGATTGGGCGGGGCCGGCATTGAGCATGTCGGTATTGTTCGAAAATTTGTTCCTGCCGAATTTTGCGAAAGAAGCGCTTTTTTTTTGCATTTTCACTTGACCAAAAAACTAAAAGGATTAAATTTGTCCTACATTGACGTACGCACCACATGCCGCGGCAGCGACCGCACGACGGAGGAATTGCCATGCAGACGCAGACGCCGATCGATTTGTCCGGACTGGTCATCGACTGGAACATGACGCCCGAGGACGCCGTGACCCTGTATCTGGAATGGGGCAACAACTCCTGGCATGCCGAGCATAAGCCCGTGACCTCGAAGAACGATTTCGCCACCTATTTCGTGGTCAATACGTGGTCGGGCCGTCCGGAACTGTCGCTCGTGCGGCGCAACTCCGAAGATTGCGTGGAACTGGCCTCCTTCGATCTGCCGGAGGAGCTGGCCCGGGCGTTCATGGAGGAAAACGGCGGCAACAAGGGCGTATACGCACCGAACGACGCCATCAAGAAGTGGCTGCAAGAGACGCAGTTCAACTAGAATTTCCCGCAAAACCTCACGCAACCCCCGCACCAGACCCCTCACGCCATGGCGCGGCCCCGGGTGGATAGGCCCCGGAGCCGCGCCTTTCTTTTCGGGGCCGCACGGCCTTGCCCTTGCCCGGCGAAGCTGCGAAAATACATCCATGCTCCTTGCCGTCGTCGCGGACATCCACGCCAACCTCGAAGCCCTGGACGCCGTCCTGGCCGACATCGATGCGGCCGCGCCGGCGGCGGTGGTGAGCCTCGGCGACAACATCGGCTACGGCCCCGATCCGGTCCTGGTGCTTGAGCGCCTTGCCGCGCGGGGCATCCCGAGCGTGCGCGGCAACCACGAATGGGCCGTGGCCGACCCGGCGCGCGAGCGGCTTTTCAATCCGCAGTCCCGCGAGGCGCTGTGGCGCACGCGCGAACTGCTGCCGCCGGAACTCCTCGCCCGCGTGGCCGCCTATCCGACCTCGCTTTCGCTTTTCGGCTGCCGCTTCGTCCACGGCCTGCCGCCAAACGACACCGCCACCTACCTGTTCGAGGCCGGCGACGTGACGTTGCGCCGGGCGTTTGCCCGCACGGCCGAGCGGGTTTCCTTCGTGGGGCACACCCACATGCTGGAGGCCGCGGCGTTGCGCGGCCGGGACGTCCTGCGTTACGAACTGGGCGTCGGCGACAATCCCCTGGACGCGCGCGAGCGCCACATCGTCAACGTCGGCTCCGTGGGACAGCCCCGCGACGGCGACACGCGCGCCAAATACGGCCTCTACGACGACGCCCGCGGCGTGCTGACCATCCGCGCCGTGCCCTACGACGCGGAGGCCACGGCCGCCAAGATCGTCGCGCGCGGCCTGCCGCGCCGCTACGCCGACAGGCTGCTGTGAATATGGCTACCCCTAACCCCCTTGAAAGTTTTTGAAAGAGGGCCAGGGGGAAACTTTTTCAAAAAGAATCCCCGGCCGCCGGAGGCGTCTTCCTCTATGCGTACCATCGGCAAGTATCCGCTGCTCGGCGTTCTCGGACGGGGCGGCATGGGCGCGGTGTTCAAGGCGCGGGTGCCGGTCGTCGGGCGCATCGTCGCCCTGAAGCTCCTGCGTCCGAGCGAGTTGACGCTCGGGCTGTGGGGCCGCGAGCGCGTGGTTCGGGCCTTTCGCGAGGAAGCCGCGCGCCTGGGGGCGCTGCGGCACGAGAACGTGGTCGGCGTGTTCGATTACGGCGAGATCGGCGACTGGCCCTATTTCGTGATGGACTTTTACGGCGAATCCCTGGGCTCGATCATCGGCGAGACGTACCGGGTGGAAGCGCCGAGCCGCCGCCTGCCCGTGCCGCGCGCCGCGGGCTACGCAGCGCAACTGCTTGCCGGGCTCGCGCGGCTGCACCATGCCGGCATCGTCCACCGCGACGTCAAGCCTTTCAACCTGCTCGTCACCGACCGCGACGTGGTGAAGATCACCGACCTCGGCCTCTCCAAGGCCCGGGGCGAGCGTTTCGACGGCCCGGCCAACCTCAAGGTGGGCTCGCCGTATTACGCCGCGCCCGAGCAGGAGGACGACCCCGACGCCGCTGACGCGCGGGCCGATCTTTTCGCCGCCGGGGTGACGTTTTTCCGCATGCTGACCGGGCGGCTGCCCGAGCCGGGCACGGACGCCGTGGACGATCCGGCCGTGGCCGCCGGGGAGGTGTTCGACGGCTTTTTTGCCAAGGCGCTTGCCATGTCGCCCAAGGCCCGCTTCGTAAGCGCCCGGGAGATGGCCGAGGCCCTGACCGCGTGCCGTCGGGAGTGGGAGCGTCGGCTCGCCGGGGTCTGCGCCGGCCTGGGAGAGGCCCTTGCCGCGCCGCATACGCCGCCCGGGGCGGCGCATCCGCGCAGTGCGCCCGTGCGGGTCGGCCTGCATCGGGCCCGTGAGGCGTTTTCGCTCGATGCGCTCTGGCGGCCGGCGGCCTACTGGCCGGCGAGGCTCGCTGAGGACGGAGGGGACGAGAGGGACGGCGGGGAGACGCTGTGCGACCCCGCAACGGGCCTGTGCTGGCTGCGCGAGGCCGCGCCCTATGCCGTGACCTGGCAGGAGGCTTGCGCGTACGTGGAGGCGCTTAACGCCGCGCGTCACGGCGGCCACGCCGACTGGCGGCTGCCGACCGTGGCCGAGCTCGTGACGCTGCTGCGGCCCGAACCCACGGGCGAGGGCTACTGCCAGCCCGCGTCGCTGACCCAGCCCGTGCGCCGCGTCTGGAGCGCGGATACGGCCAACTACGCCAGCGCCTATGCGGCGGATGTGGAGCTCGGCTACGTGACGCGCGCCGACTTCTGTTGCCCGGTGGCGGCGCGGGCCGTGCGCACGGCGTGAGGGGCTCCCGCTACAGCGGGCATTTTTCCTTGGTCGGGAGTTTCTTGCCGGTCAGGCGCTTGTAGAGCGCCTCCTCCACGGGCTTGTTCCCGAACCTGGCGAGCTCGATTTCGGCGCGCGCCGCGCCGCGATGCCCGCCGGCAGAGCCGATGTCGCCGAACATCTTGGCGGCCATGGTGCCCATGTTGCGGCCGATGCCGTCGCCGCGGAAAATCACCACCACCTGCTTTTTGATGATGCCCGAGAGCATGTTCCAGGACAGGCCGTGCACGCGGGTGAAGAAATCCGCCAGCATGACCAGGATGTCGGCACTCTCCAGGTTGTCCATGTACACGAACAGGCCCTTGTTGCCGACGAAGCGCATCTTGCGGAAGGCTTTGGAGAAGAATTTCAGCCAGTGGCGGTGGTATTCGCTGTGGATGATCTTGCGCACGAGCACCATGTCGCCGAATTTCGTCAGGTAGCTGAAGGCCTTGACGTCGGCCTCGATGAAGTGGCGCTCGAAGCTCTGGGTGTCGGCCTTGATGCCGTAGACCAGCGCCGTGGCCAGGAGCTTTCCCGGCCGGATGTCCATGTTGTACAGGTATTCCGTGAGGATGGTGCTCACGGAACCGTAGTCCGGGCGGATGTCCACGAACGGGGCCGTCACCGGACTGTCGGGCTTGACCGGGTGGTGGTCGATGACGATGCTGAATGCGCAGGCCTTGAAACCGGGGTGGTGGTGGGGCTGGGAATCGACCATGGCGAAATGGTCGTAGCGCGCCCGCAGTTCGTCGGTGAGCGGCTGCGTGGGAATGCGCAAAAAGCGCATCATGGCCAGGTTGTCCGGGCGTTTCACTTCGTTGACGTGGGCGATGCCCACTGCGGCCACGCGGTGGACCATGATGCGCCGCAGGGCCATGGCCGAGGCCATGGCGTCGGGATCGGCGTTTATCACGATGAGCCACTTGTCTTCGCGCCCGAACATCTGGGCCAGGCGTGTCGTTTCCAGCGTCAGTTTGCGAAAATAGCTCATGAAGCGTGTCCCTTGAGCGGCATGGCGCATCCGGCGACGACGAGGCGCACGTCTCCGGCCAGGCCGGCCACGGCCTGGTTGCAGGTTCCGAGCAGGTCGGCGAAGCGACGCATGGCGGCGCTTGCGCCGATCCCTCCCAATCCGACTTCGGTGCTCACCACGATCAGTTCCGGCCCGTCCTCGGCGGCGTAAGCGGCCATTCCCGTTGTAAGGGATTCGGCGGGCGATTGCATTACAGCATGGTCATGGCAGGCGAACAGCCAAAAGTCCAGGCTGTCGAAGAGCAGCGTGCCGCCGCGCGCGGCCTCGGCGCAAAGCACATCCATGGCCGTGACGCCGGCCTCGATGACGGCGACTCCCGCCGGGCGGGCGCGCTTGTGCGCGGCGATGCGTTCGCGAAAGGCGAAATCGAGGGCCCGGCCCGTGGCCAGCACGCGGTGCGGGGCTTTCCCGGCCAGGAGCAGCGTTTCGGCCAGGGCCGATTTGCCGCTGCGCACGCCGCCGAGCAGCAGCCGGATCACGCGTCCTCCGCCGGACAGGCGTTCGGGGCGTCGCGGCCCTCGGCCACGGCGTTAAGGACATGCAGGCTTTCCATGAACGGTGCCGGGGCGAAGACTTCGACCACCACGGCCTCGGGGCGCAGGTTGCCGAACATCCACACGAGCGCGTCCCGGCCTTCGGGCGCGAGACAGCCGAGCGCGCGGTGGACGTGGCTGCGGCCCGGCGGCGGCCCCTCGGCGCCGAAGGGCGAATAGACGTGGAGCATGCGGGTGCGCCGCGCAAGTTCCGGGTCGTTCGTGGGCAGGGCGTGGCCCATGGCCAGCATGTGGCCGAGGTCGATGCAGGCGGAGCAGCCCGTGGCCGCGGCCATGGCCAGGACGTCGGCCGGGGACGCGTCCTCGGTGTTTTCCAGGAGCACCGTGGTCGGGTCGCGGCCCGTGTCCGCCAGGGCGGCGAGAAAAGTCTCCAGCGCGGCAAGCGTTGCCGGCGGATGGAGCACCATGGCCCAGGGATGAAGGCGCGCCGTTTTTTGAAGGAGCGGCTCCATGGCGTAAAACGCGGCGTCGCCGCCGTGGGCGAAGGGCAGGTCCAGGGGCAGGTGCAGGTGGTAGCGCAGGCCGTAGTCTTTTTTGGGCAGGTCGTCCGGACCGTAGGCCAGGCAGCTTTCGAGTTCGAGCAGGTACAGGCCCACTTCGTCCACGCTGCGGGAAAGCAGGCGGCAGTTGGCGGCGGCGGTGTCCGGCCAGACGCAGCTCGGGGCCGCGACACGCCAGGAAACGGAAGGATTGCTTTTTTTTAACATACTAAAATCGTTTGAAATAAAAGTTGTGAGAGGAACCTTGAGGAAAGGCTCAGTCGGGCGTATGGAATGCCGGTTGTTGGGATTTCAGGCGACGCTTTCAGGTCGCCGGTTTTGTCGCCGGAATCTTCCGGCAGTGAGAAGTGGTGGCGTCATGCGACAAATTCGTAATTTCATGCAGCATTTCTTCAATCCGCTGCACGTGTATTGCAGGCTTAAGGACATGGGCGTCAAGACACCCACGGCGCACAAGATGAGCAAGGCTTACGAGCGCTACCTCTGGCGCTTCATCTGGTAGATTCCTCGACCCCGAACAGCGGCAGCTGCCGCGCCTGACTGACGGTGCGGGCCACCAGGGCCGAGCGCCGCACCCCTCCGAGATCAAGGTTTTCCAGAAAACGCGAACGCTTGAGCATGAGGCGGCGGCCGAACAGGTCGCGGCGCACGGCGTGGGACAGGTACAACCGGCGTTTGGCCCGGGTGATGCCCACGTAGAAAAGCCGCCGTTCCTCGTCCTCGTCCATCTGCCCGGCCAGGTGCCCGGGTTTGCCCGTGAGGAAGTCCGTGCCGGCGAACGGCAGGATGCCGTCCTCCAGGGCTGGCAAAAACACCGCGGCGAATTCCAGGCCCTTGGCCGCGTGCAGGGTCATGATGCGGACCTTTTCGGCGCGTTTGCCCACGAGCTCCAGTTCGGTCTCGCCGGCGACGAAGTTGAGCAGGCCCGCCCAGCCGCCGTGGGCGTCGAAGGCCCGGCACAGGGCGCGGAATTCCGGTCCCTGCCAGAACAGCCGGTCGAAGGGCGGGATGTCGCCGAGGAAGGCGGACAGCCCGAGCGGTCCCTGGGCCAGCACCCGGTCCGGCAGGGTCGGGGGCTTTTGCGCGTCGTCCGGCAGGGGCAGCCCCAGCAGCCGGCCGGCCGCGGCCAGGAGCAGGCGCACGCGCGGCTCGTTGAAAAAGGCGTCGGCCTCGGGCGCGGCGCAGGGGATGCCGAAACGCTCGAGGCTCTTGCGGATGGGCACGATGAGCGCCGAAACGCGTACGAGCACGGCGATGTCCGCCGGGGAGAGCGTCTCGGCCGCGAGGTCCCGGGCCAGGGTGAGCGACGTGCCGCCTAAAAGCGCGCTGATGCGCTCGCCCATCCAGCCGGCCTCGCCCGCGGCGGTCGGGGCTTCGAACATCTGTATTTCCGTGGTCGCGGTGGTGTCGCGGCTGACGCGCGACACGAGCGGCGCCCGGCCCGGAAACAGGCCGGCGGCAAGCGTCAGGACCGGCTGGGTGGAGCGGTAGTTCTCCGCAAGCGTGGTCGTGGCGAGGTCCGGCCAAAGCGCCGCGAGAGCCTCCTGCGCCGCGCCCGTGGCTCCGCGGAAGCCGTAGATGGCCTGGTCCGGGTCGCCGATGGCGAAAAGGCTCGCGCGGTCCGCGCCGACGAGCGCCGCGACCACGGCCAGTTGCAGGGCGCTTAAGTCCTGCACCTCGTCCACGAGCACGTGGGAGTAGGACGGGCGCTGGCTGCCGACGGCGAGCTTTTCCAGCCAGAATTCGAGCAGGTCGGTGAAGTCGAGCAGGTTCCAGTCGGCCTTTTGCCGGGCGTAGCGCGCGGCGTAGAGCCCGGGGCCGACGGTTGCGGCGTCGGGCGGGGCTTGGCGTCGTTCCCGGGCCAGGGACAGGTCGCGCCAGGCGGTTTTGAGCTTCGCGCCTGTAAGTTCGGGATTGGCCGCCGCGAAAAGCCGTCTGGCCGCGTCCTCGGAAAGGAGCACCGGCTCCTGGCCGCCGCTTTGCGTCCAGGCCTCGAGCGCCAGGGCGTGCAGGGTGTCTGCCCGGGGCAGGTGGGAAGCGGCCGTCGCGCCGTCGTCACCTCCCAGGCGCTGGCGCAGTTCCTCGGCCGCGCGGCGGGTGAAGGTCACGGCCAGGATGTCGCCGGCCGGAATGCCGGCGGCGAGCAGGGCGCGGATTTTGGCGAGCAGCGTGTGGGTTTTGCCCGTGCCCGGGCCGGCCACCACGAGCACGTGGCGGCTGCCGTTTTCGATGGCCGCCTGCTGCGCGGCGTTGAGCCGGCGCGGCGCGGGCGCATCGTCCGGCGCGGGCCGGGGTGCGGCGGGGGGAGGCTCGGCGGGCGGGTCGTCGCCTGCGGCGGGTTCGCGCGCCTTGGCCGCCTTGGCCGGCGGTACGGCCAGGTAGCGGCCGCTTTTGAGCTCGCGCTGCTCCTGGGGCGTAAAAACGGAAATGCGGCCGTAGAGGCCGTCGAAGCCGGGCCGGCGCAGCACGCGGCCGGCGCGCATGCGCGCCACGGCCTCGCCGAGGATGGCGTCCACGCGGCCGATTTCCTCGACGGGCGCGTCGCGCAGCACCGTAAGCTCCGCGCCGAAGCGGGCGAGCAGCCGGGCGACGAGACCGTGCGCCTTGGCCGTTTTCGGGCCCACGCCCATGACCTCGCCGGCGAGTTCGTCGAGGGGGATAAGCGACGTGAAGCCGGGCATGCCCTCGGGCCGCACGGGCTCGGCGCGGTCGGCGAGCTCCAGCACCCGGTGCAGCACGCCAAGCGTCAGCGGTTTGCCGCACACCGGGCACAGTCCCCCGCGCGCCTTGGCCTCGGCCGGTTCCATGACCACGCCGCATTCGCGGTGGCCGTCGAGGTGGTATTTGCCCTCTTCCGGGAAAAACTCCACCGTGCCGCAGAATTTCGGCCCCACGCCCTGGCCGCGCAGCGCTCGGTAGATGCCCTCGTAGGAGGGGTCGCCGGAAAAGAGGTTGCATTCGCGGCCGAGCTTTTCCCCGGAGTGGGCGTCGGAATTGGAGATGAGCCGGAAGCGGTCCAGGGCGGACAACGTCCAGTTCATTTCCGGGTCGGACGACAGCCCGGTTTCCAGGGCGAAGATTTCCTTGGCGAGCGACCCGTAGCATTCCTCCACCGAGTCGAACCCGGATTTGGAGCCAAAAAGCGAAAACCACGGCGTCCAGATGTGGGCCGGCACGAGGTAGGCAAGGGGATCGGTCTCGAGCACCATTTCCAGGAGGTGGCGGCTGTCAAGCCCGAGGATCGGCCGGCCGTCCGAGGCGAGATTGCCCACCTTGGCCAGCTTGCGGTTGAGGCTTTCGGCGGCCTCGAACGTGGGCACGTAGACGAGGTTGTGGACTTTGCGGACCTTGCCGCCGCGTTTGTAGATGGAGCTTATTTCCGCCGAGAGCAGCAAGCGCACGCGTCCGCTCGGGGCGGCGTCGGGCAGCCAGGGAAGTTCGCGGGCGAGGTGGGCCGGATCCTTCAGGCGAAAGAGCCCCGAAGCGTCCGGGGCGAGGGCTTCCTGGAGCTCGCCGAGCCAGCCCGGGTGGGTGAAGTCCCCCGTGGCGACGACGGTAAGTCCTTTGATTTCGCCCCAGGCGGCGAGGTTGCGCGGCGTGAGTCCCTTGCTCGTGGCCCGGGAGTAGCGGGAATGGATATGCAAATCGGCGAGATACTGCTCCATGGCCTTTCGCATACAGGGACTTTGCAGGCGCGGCAAGGCCCGAAGCCAGGGGAGTGGATACGGATGCGCCGCTTCGCCCCGGAGCCGTCGCGTCAAAGGCGCAAGCGAACGGGCTCCGGGGCTGTGCAAAAGGCGGCGGGCGTCGCTGGCGCCAGGAACGGCTGCCGCCGCGAAGCAAGGGAAAACGCCAGGGGACGCGTCTTCCGCAGTCATCAAGGAAGCGGCATCTCCTTGCGGGGCAGACTTGCGTCTACTGCCCGCACCATTCCTGCGCCAGGGCCTGCGCTTCTTCCGCATAGGTCTTCCTGTCCTCGGCGCTCGAGGATTCACTGAGCCGGACGGCCCGGATGAAACGCGGCGGCTCCATGCCGTAGAGCTTCATGAAGAACGCATATTGCTCGTTCAGGTATTGGTACGCCTCTTCGCCCTGGCCCTGCGAGAGGATGAGGAGGGCCTTCTTGCCCGGGGGCAGCCGACAGGGATCGGGGCGGCCGAAGAAGTTCGGCTTCAAAAAGGAGAACGTCCGGTCGAGGAATGTCTTAAATTGCCCGGACACGCTGTGGTAGTAGACCGGGGAGGCCATGACCAGGACGTCGGCCGCATGGATGGCGTCCAGCACCGCGGTGAGATCGTCCTTTATGGCGCAGCGTTCGAGGCTCTCCTTGCAGGCCATGCAGCCCTGGCAACCCCTGAAGCGCATCGCGTTGAGATGATAGGTGGAAACCTCGGCGCCCAACGCCTGCGCCTTTTCCGAGAAAGCCAGGGCGATGGAGCTGGAGTTGCCCTTTTTTCTCGGGCTTCCCAAAACGGTGACGACTTTCATTTTTATACTCCTTGATATTTCGATTTCGAAATCTTTCGAATGTTACGCCGAAAAAAACTACGCGTCCAAGAGCGCGCGCAGGGCGTTGACGGCTTTTTCGTCCACCCAGAACAGTATTTCCTTGCCGTCGCGTTTCATATGGATGAGGCCTGCCTGCCGCAATTCCTTGAAATGGTGGGAGACGGTGGACGGCGCAAGGCCGAGGCGCTCGGCGAATTCCCGCTGGCAATTGCTGAAGTTCTCGGCCGGCCCCGTGACGACCTGGCCGGCCCAGCAGCAGGAGAGTTTCTTGAAGATGCGGAGCCGATGCGGGTTGGAAAGGGCCTTGAACATGCGGGCCGCTGCTTCCAGTTCCTGCTCGCTGAGCACCTGTGCAGTATTCGACATGTTTCGAATCGTAGATGACTTGCCAGGGGGTGTCAACAGGCCTGCCGCCGCACACCCGCAGCAGCCGAACAGGAGCGTTGCTCTGCGCCCGTTTTGAGATTTTCTCGACGGCACCAGCGGCGTTCGCGGCATGGGAAGCAGGGTCCGCTTGGTGGCCGCGGATGCTCCTTGCTCCTGTCGCGAACGCCGTGGACCTCTTTACCGGAAAGAGGTTATCGCCCTGCTGCGGCCTGGCGGATGACGGCGTAGACCGCGACCGGGGTCTTGCCGTTTTTTTCGGCGATTGCCTTGAGCATCTCGCCCGGTGCGGCCGCGATGCCCTCGGCCGCCAGCGCGGCGATGACGGCGCTCGGGGACAGGCCGTGGCGGCGGCACAGCTCTTCCAGGGGAAGGCTGCCGGTGCCGGGCGGCGGCGTTTGCGGCAATTCCCCGGACGACACCGCCGGGAGCACACGGGCGAGGATGCGCTGGGGCGAGGTGTGTCGGCTGCGGGCCAGGGTGAGCAGGGTCGCGTCGGGCGCGGCGTCGGAAAAGCCGGCTTGCCGCAGGACGGCGACGAGGGCCTCGGGCGTCATGCCCACGGCCGGGGCGAGCAGGGCCAGCGGCGCGAGTTCGGCATGGCCGAAGGGCGGTTCGCCATGGATGCGCGCGGCGCGGTCCTTGAAATACGTGCCGCCGTCGAGCACCCAGGAAAAGGGCGGCACGAGGCCGAGCGTGCAAAGGGCCGTCACGGCGACGATCGCCACCGCCGTGGCCGAGGCCGGCGTGACCAGCACGAGACGGCGCGCCCGGCTGCAATAGGCCAGGATGGCCTTCCAGTTGTAGTACGCGTGCAGCGCAAGCGAAAGCAGGAACAGGAAACCGAGGTTGACGTGCAGGTTGCCCCACTGCGTCTTGTCCATGCCCCAGAGCGTCCAGTCCGACCAGTAGGCAACACGACCTTGCGGGGCGATGTAGAGGATGCTGCTCGTGACGGCCGTCAGGACGAAGGCCAGAAAGGCGACGAGGGATGTGATCTTGCGGACCATGGCTCCTCCGAAAAGTGCAATTTTCACGGCAAGCGTCGCAGGAGTCGGCCTGTGCGCGCCGTGTCGCGGCTGATATCGGTCGTATTGCGCAGCTATGCGAAAACGCTTGCGTGCAGTGCGTATAGCAACTTCCGGACCAAGATGGACATACGGCATGGCGCTGGTTTTCGCAGAAGCTACAGGCGTGCGGTGTATATATTTGATACGCGTGCATGGAAACAATGCGTATTTCAGAGTTGAATACAAGAGAATGCGGTGCGGTGCGGGGCAGGGCAGGGCGGCGGCGCAAAAAAAAGGGGGACGCTTTCGCGTCCCCCCTTCGGCAATCGAACGATTGCGCGGGTGCTTATTTGGCGGATTCGCCGGAAGCAGCACCGTGCATCTTGATCTCGACCTTCTCGGTCAAGCCTTCATAGTACTTGCGCAGGATGACCAGGACTTCGTCGCGGCCGAAGTGATCCGGGATCTCGCCGCCCTCGGACAGCATCTTGCGCAGCTTGGTGCCGGACAGGATGACGCGGTCTTCCTTGGTGTGCGGGCAGGTGCGCAGGGAGGCCATGCCGTCGCACTTGTAGCAGTAGAAGGTCCAGTCGATCTTCAGCGGCTGGCAGAGCAGGGCCTGGCCGGCCTTGGGGGCCTTGCCGTCCGCATAGGGAATGCGGTCGAAGATTTCCTGGGCTTCGAACATGCCGTAGAAGTCGCCGACGCCGGCGTGGTCACGGCCGATGATCATCTTGTTGACGCCGTAGTTCTGGCGGAAGGTGGCGTGGAGCAGGCCTTCGCGGGGACCGGCGTAACGCATGTCGAGGGGGTAGCCGCCCTGGACCACGTTCTTTTCCACGAAGTAGTGCTTGACCAGGGTGTCGATGCACTCGACACGGACTTCGGCCGGGATGTCGCCGGGCTTCAGGTTGCCGATCAGGGAGTGGATGATGACGCCGTCGCACACTTCGATGGCGATCTTGCACAGGTACTCGTGGGAGCGGTGCATGGGGTTGCGCAGCTGCAGAGCGGCGACGTTGGCCCAGCCACGCTCGTCGAAGATGGCGCGGGTCTCGGCCGGGCGCAGGTAGACGCCCTTGTACTTGGTCGGGTACTCGCCCTCGGACAGGACGTTGACCGGACCGGCGAGGCAGATGTCCTTGCGGGCCATGACCATCTTGACGCCCGGGTGGTCCTCAAGGGCGACCTTCCAGAACTTGTCGTCGGCGGAGTCGTCGCCGGCGCCTTTGTAGACCAGCTCGGATTCCCACTTCTTGTCGGCCTCGGTCAGCTCGAACTTCTCCGTCACCTTCATGGTGGCGTAGACTTCGCCGTTGCGCTCGAGGGAGATCTCTTCGCCTTCCTTGATCCCGGCGGCCTCTTCCTTGGTCACCGCCAGCACGACGGGAACCGGCCAGAAGGTGCCGTCGGCCAGGGTCATCTTCTCGACGACGCTCTTCCAATCGGCCTTGGTCATGAAGCCGCCCAGGGGCGAGAAGCCGCCGATGCCGATCATGATCAGGTCGCCCTTTTCCTGGGCGGTGATCTGCACTTTCTTGAGGCCGGCGGCCTTCTTCAGCTCGGCTTCCTTGGCAGCGCCCTCGAGCAGGCGGATGACCAGACCTTTGCCTCCATGCGGCGGAACCAATTTGGACATGTAGCGCCTCCTTACCGGTGATTTTGTTGGAGTTTCCGCGTATCACCTGGGTGGTCGGATGAATTCCGGAGCCGACCGTCCCCATGAATGGAGCCGGTATACACCAGGGCCAGGGGAATACCAAGTGAAAAATGTATCAAACCCCACGAAATTGTCCCCCGCCCGCCGCTCCACGGGGCGATTTTCGTGTCCGGCCCCGCCGCGCCCCGCCTCGCATTGACCTCGGCGCGTCCTTCCATTATGTGCGTTGCCGACTCCAAGCGGCGTTTCGCCAAAGGCTCCCCCACGCATGGATATTTCGCGCATCAGAAATTTCAGCATCATCGCTCATATCGACCACGGCAAGTCGACGCTCGCCGATCGCATCCTCGAACTGACCGGCGTCATCACCGCCCGTGAGATGCGCGAGCAGTACCTCGACCGCATGGATCTCGAACGCGAGCGCGGCATCACCATCAAGGCGCAGACCGTCCGCATCCCTTATAAGGCTGCCGACGGACGCGAATACATTTTAAACCTCATCGACACCCCGGGCCACGTGGACTTCTCCTACGAAGTCTCGCGCAGCCTCGCCGCCTGCGAGGGCGCGCTGCTCGTGGTCGACGCCACGCAGGGCGTGGAGGCGCAGACGCTCGCCAACGTCTTTCTCGCCCTGGACAACGACCTCGAGATCATTCCGGTCCTCAACAAAATCGACCTGCCGAGCGCCGACCCCGAAGCGGTCAAGGCCGAAATCGAGGAGGCCATCGGCCTGCCCTGCGCCGACGCCGTGTCCGTCTCGGCCAAGACCGGGATCAACGTCGGGGCCGTGCTCGAACAGATCATCGCGAAGATCCCCCCGCCCAAGGGCGACGCCAATGCGCCGCTGAGGGCCCTGGTCGTCGATTCCTACTACGACTCCTACCAGGGCGTGGTGGTGCTGTTTAGGGTCATGGACGGCACGGTGAAGCTCGGCCAGCGCATCCGCATGATGTCCAACGGCGCGGAATTCGAGGTCATCCGCCTGGGCGCCTTTTCCCCCGGCCCCGTGGATATCGCCTCCTTCGGCCCGGGCGAGGCCGGCTTCCTGTGCGCCAACATCAAGACCCTGACCGACGCGCGCGTGGGCGACACCGTCACCCTGGCGGGCAACCCCGCCGCCGAGGCTCTGCCGGGCTTCAAGGAAATCAAGCCCATGGTCTTTTGCGGCCTCTACCCGGTGGACGCCGCCGAGTACGAGGTTTTGAAAACCGCCCTGGAGAAGCTGCGCCTCAACGACGCCGCCTTCACCTACGAGCCCGAAACCTCCCAGGCGCTGGGGTTCGGCTTCCGTTGCGGCTTCCTGGGCCTGCTCCACATGGAGATCATCCAGGAGCGCCTGGAGCGGGAATTCGGGGCCAACCTCATCGCCACCGCGCCCTCGGTCATCTACAAGGTCGAGACGCTCGCGGGAAAGACCATCTCCATCGACAACCCGAGCAAGCTGCCGAAGACGCAGGAGATCGCCGCGCTCTACGAACCCTATGCGCGCCTGGAGATCCATACGCCCAACGAGTACGTCGGCGGCGTGTTCAAGCTGTGCGAGGAAAAACGCGGCATCCAGAAGGACGTGCGCTACTTGACCGCCACGCGCGTCATCATTACCTACGAACTGCCGTTTTCCGAGATCGTCTACGACTTCTTCGACCGGCTCAAATCCGCCACGCGCGGTTACGCCTCCCTCGACTACGAGATCATCGACTACCGCGCCTCGGACCTCGTCAAGCTCGACATCATGATCAACGGCGATCCCGTGGACGCGCTGGCCGTCATCGTGCACCGCGACAACGCCTACCATTACGGCCGCGCCCTGGCATTGAAGCTCAAGCGCGTCATCCCGCGCCAACTTTTCGAAGTGATCATCCAGGCCGCCATCGGCACGAAAATCATCGCCCGGGAGCGCAACGCGCCCATGGGCAAGAACGTCACCGCCAAGTGCTACGGCGGCGACATCACGCGCAAGCGCAAGCTCTTGGAAAAGCAGAAGGAAGGCAAGAAGCGCATGAAGCGCATGGGCAACGTCGAACTGCCCCAGGAGGCCTTTCTCGCGGCGCTCAAGGCCGGGGACGACTAGCCGCCCCGTTTCGCCAACTTCCAAACCGCCGCCACGGCCGCGTCCCGCGCACATCCCCGCGCCACGCCGTCCGGCCGATCCAAACGACAAGGAAATCACGCCCATGAATCCGAGATGGCAAAAAATGCTGCTGGAATACCTGGAAGCCCTGGCCGTCGCCCTGGTGCTCGCCTTCGTCATCCGCACCTTCGTGGTCCAGGCCTTCAAGATTCCCTCGGGCTCCATGCTCGACACGTTGCTGATCGGCGACCACCTGCTGGTCAACAAGTTCCTTTACGGCACCCGCATTCCCTTCACCGACAAGGTGATCCTGCCCATCGAAGAGCCGGCCGACGGCGACGTCATCGTCTTCGAGTTCCCCGAGGACACCTCCAAGGACTTCATCAAGCGCATCATCGGCGCGCCCGGCGACGTGCTGGAGATGAAGGACAAGGTCGTCTACCGCAACGGGCAAAAGCTCGACGAGCCCTACGTCAAGCATACCGACCCCAATATCCAGGCGCGCCGCGACAACTTCGGCCCTATCACCGTGCCGCCGGGCAAGTACTTCGCCATGGGCGACAACCGCGACGAATCCTACGACTCGCGTTTCTGGGGCTTCGTGGACAAGGACAAGATCCGCGGCAAGGCCTGGGTCATCTACTGGTCCTGGGACGGCCCCGCCGACATCCGCTGGAGCCGCATCGGCAACTTGGTGCGGTAATTTTGCCGGGGGGACGCCTCCGGCGGCCGGGAGGGGATCATCCCCTCCCGGACCCTCCTCGAAAGGGAGATGCACTTTAGGCGGCCGCAAGGGCCATGGAGCACGTGGATGACCGCGAGAAGCTGGCCATGGCTGGCGCTGACGGTCGCCACGTTCCTTTTTACGGCCGGTTTGTGGCATTTGCACCTGCCGGCGGCGCTGCTCGTCGGGCCGATGCTCGCCGGCATCGTGGTCGCGCTTGCCGGCGGCGGCATCTCCCTGCCGCGCCCTCCCTACATCCTGGCCCAGGCCGTGGTCGGCTGCTACATCTCCCGGGCCGCCACGCCGGACATCGTGCCGTCCTTCGCCCGGGGCTGGCCGCTTTTCCTGGCCGTGGTCCTGGCCACCATCGCGGCCAGCGGCGCGCTCGGCTGGCTGCTCTACCGCCGCCGCGTCATGCCCGAGACCACGGGCATCTGGGGTACCTCGCCCGGCGGGGCCACGGCCATGGTCGTCATGGCCGAGGCCAACGGCGCGGACGTGCGCCTGGTCGCCTTCATGCAGTATCTGCGCGTCATCTGCGTCGCCCTGGCCGCGTCGCTGGTCGCGCACTTCTGGCAGGGCAGCGAACCCGTGTGGGTGGAGGCGGTCTGGTTCCCTGCCCCGGCCCTGGAAACGGCGCTGCCCACGCTTGGGCTCGTGGCGCTCGGCGCATGGGTCGGGCTTAAGACCCGTATCCCCTCCGGGGCCATGCTTACGCCCATGTTTGTCGGCGGCGTGCTTCACCTCTCCGGCCTCGCCGTCGCCGACGTGCCGGCCTGGCTGCTCGCCGCCACCTACGCCGCCATCGGCTGGCGTATCGGCCTCGGGTTCACCCGGCGCGTGGCCTTTCACGCCGCGCGCTCCCTGCCGGCCATCCTCGCCACCATCGTCACGCTCATGGCCTTTTGCGGCTTGCTCGCCTGGGTCGTGGTCTGCTTCGCGGGCGTGGACGCGCTCACCGCCTACCTCGCCACCTGCCCGGGCGGCATGGACACCGTGGCCATCATCGCCGCCACGAGCCCCGTGGACATCTCTTTCGTCATGACCTTGCAGACGGTGCGCTTTATCCTCGTTACCCTGCTCGCCCCGCCCATGGCGCGGCGTCTGGCGACCAGGGCCGCCCGGCGCGACTAGGGAAAGGGAAGAGGGATGCGATGCGATGGAGAGGGGAGGATGCCTCCGGCGGCCTGGAGGGGCGGCGGCCCCTCCTGGACCTCCCGAATGGGGGAGGGCGTAGGGCGTATTTCAGACGAGTTTGCGGTAGAGTTCCAGGATGTCCTCGGCTTCGGGGCGGCGCGGATTGACGCGGCTGCTGCCGTTTTCCGCCGCTTCGCGCGCCATGTCCGGCAGGGCTTCGATGTCCACGCCCACTTCCGCCAGGCTGCGGGGCAGCGGCAGTTCGGCGGCGAGCTCGGTCAAGGCCGCGGCGGCCAGGCGCGAGGCGGCCGGGAGGTCCAGGCCGTCCGTGCGCCGCCCGAGCGCCTGCGCCACCCGTGCCATGCGCCGGGGACAGGCCGGGCGGTTGTAGGCGGCGACGACCGGCAGCAGCATGGCGTTGGCCACGCCGTGGGGCACGCCGAAGCGCGCGCCCATGGGCCGGGACATGGCGTGCACGAGCCCGACCGAGGCGTTGGAAAAGGCTTGGCCGGCCTGCATCTGCGCATAGAGCATGGCGGCGCGCGCGTCGCTGTTGTCCGGGGCGCTGACGGCCAGGCTCAGGTTGTCCGCGATGGTCTCGATGGCGGCCAGGGCCAGGGCGTCGGAGAAGGGGTTGGCGAGCTTGGACAGGTAGGCCTCGATGGCGTGGGTCAGCGCGTCCATGCCCGTGGCCGCCGCCACGTGCGGCGGCATGGTGGCCGTGAGCTCGGGGTCGAGGATGGCCGCCGCGGGCATGAGCGTGGGGCCGACGAGGAGCATCTTGTAGCCGCGCGCCGTGTCCGTCAGCACGCTGACCTTGGTCACTTCGCTGCCCGTGCCGGCGGTGGTGGGGATGGCGATCACGGGCGGCCCCTGGCGCAGGCCGGAGACGCCTTCCAGGGAGGCCAGGTCGCCGGGGTTGGCGAGCAGGCAGCTGATGCCCTTGGCCGCGTCCATGGCCGAACCGCCGCCGAGGGCCACGAGCACGTCGCAGCCCTTTTCGCGCGCGAGCCCCGTGCCGGCGACCACGCTGTCGAGGCTCGGATCGGATTCCACCCGGACGATACCCGCGACCGCGACTCCGGCGTTTTCGAGCAGGCCGCACAGCCGGTCCAGGCTGCCGTTTTTGCTGCTGGCGCTGCGTCCGGTCACGACCAGGGCCATCCTGCCCAGGGCGGCCGCCTCGGGCCCGGCCTGTTCCAGGGCGCGCGGCCCGTAGTGGATGCGGGGCGTCGTCTGAAAAAACCTCGTGGACATCTTCACTCCTTCCCGCCGTTCCCACCGCGGGATTGTTGTTCCCCCCTTTCGGGAGGTCCAGGAAGGGCCGTTGCCCCTCCTGGCCGCCGGAGGCATCTTCTTCTTCTCTTTTCACACCTGCGCGCAATCGGCGGGATCGCCGCGCAGTTTGTCGAGGCCATGGGGGATGGCCGGCAGGATGGCGGCCAGGGTTTCGCGCACGGCCTTAGGCGAGCCCGGCACGTTGACGATGATGGCCTGGCCGAGCGTGCCGGCCACGGCCCGGGAGAGCATGGCGTGCTTGGTCTTGGCCAGGGAGGCGGCGAGCATGGCCGCCTCGAAGCCGGGCAGGCGCTTTTCGATGACGCGCAGGGTGGCTTCGGGCGTTGTGTCGCGCGGGGAAAGGCCGGTGCCGCCGGTGGTGACGACGAGGTCGAAGCCCTGGGTCAGGGCGAGGTCGGTGAGCAGGGCGGCCAGATCGCGCGGCTCGTCGGGGATGATGTGCCCGAGCGAGAGGCAAAGGGGCAGGGCGGCGGCGCAGGTTTCGGCGATGGCCGGGCCGGCGGCGTCGGCGCGCAGTCCCTGGCTCCCTTTGTCGCTCAGCGTAATCCAGGCCAGGGCGAGGCCGGTTTTGGCGGCGTGGTATTCCGACATGCCCCCGGGAAGGACGCCGTCGGCCAGGGCTTCGGCCAAAAGGACGCGCGCGGCCGGGGTGTCGCCGCGTCCGGGCCTGTCCTGGACTGCGACCACGCACAGGTCGGGGCCGCCCGCGGCCGGGGACAGGCGCGTGCCGACCGGAAGGCGCGGCAGGCGCTCGGCGGCGAGCAGGCTGACGCCGTATTCCGGGGCCGGCTCCGGGACGATGCAAAGGCGGTCGCCGGCGGCGAGGACGATGTCGCCGGCGGCGGCGAGGCGGAGGGATTGGGGCATGGCGGGTTCCTTGGGCCTTGCGGTTTTGGTGGCGTTGGGTCAAAAGCGTGCCAACGATACGTCCGAGGCGGGCGGGATATCAAGCGAGGAGAAGGCATGAAAGGCATCATCTTGGCCGGCGGGTCGGGCACGAGGCTGTATCCCATCACGCGGGTGGTGAGCAAGCAGCTCCTGCCCATCTACGACAAGCCCATGATCTACTACCCGCTTTCGGTGCTGATGCTGGCCGGCATCCGGGAAATCCTCATCATCTCCACGCCGACGGACCTGCCCCGTTTTGAGGAGATGCTCGGCGACGGCGCAAGCCTCGGCATGTCGTTTTCCTACAAGGTGCAGCCCAGGCCCGAGGGCCTGGCCCAGGCGTTCCTGCTCGGCCGGGAGTTCATCGGCGACGACACCGTCTGCCTGGTCCTTGGCGACAACATCTTTTACGGCCAGGGCCTGGCCACGGTGCTGCAGCGCTGCGCGGGCCTGACCGAGGGCGGCATCGTCTTCGGCTACAAGGTGCGCGATCCTCACCGCTACGGCGTGGTGGAGTTCGACGCGGCGAAAAACGTGATCAGCATCGAGGAAAAACCCGCGCAACCCAAGTCGAAATTCGCCGTGACCGGGCTTTATTTCTATGACAACGAGGTGTCCGACATCGCGGCGAGCCTGACGCCTTCCGCGCGCGGCGAGCTCGAGATCACGGACCTCAACAACGTCTACCTGAAGCGCAACCGGCTCAAGGTGGAGTTTCTGGGCCGGGGCTACGCCTGGCTCGACACCGGCACCCACGAGTCGCTGCTGCACGCCGCGAGTTTCGTCCAGGCCATCCAGGAGCGCCAGGGCGTGCTCGTGGCCTGCATCGAGGAAATCGCCTACCGCATGGGCTACATCACGGCCACGCAGGTGGAGGCCCTTGCCGGCGACATGCTGAAAAACGCCTACGGCCAGTACCTCATGGAGATGATCCGCGAGGGCTAGCGCGTCGATCCTCAAGAAATACGGCAGTATTTTTTAAGGAATAGGAACTCTTCGACGGTCTTGTCCTCGGAAGGCGATTGCCTTTCTTCGAGGATGCGTCCCTTTCGCGGCGTCCGGCGAGCCTTGCGGCCGGCGCGCCGCCCGCCCCCGAAGAAACGAAAAAGCCGCCCGAAGGCGGCTGGAAAAGCTACCGTCGTCGCGACGCAAGTCGCGGGACGGCCTAGTGGTGCTTGTCGTTTTTGATGTTGTGGCGCACGCGCACGAGGGCGGTGGTGACGATGATGGCCATGTAGATATAGATGGCCGAGACCCCGAAGAAGCCCTGCTCGGTGGAATGGCCCATGTTCGTGACGAGTTCCGATACGATGCTCATTGCCTCAACTCCTTCGGGTCGTTTGGCGCGACGGCGCGGAGATTTTTTACGCCAGGAGCGTCCCGGGCGTCAAGGGGGCAGGCCGTTTTGTCCGGCTCTTCGCATCCGTTGGGCGAAGTGGCTGCGCGAGGGGGAGGAAAGACGCTTTCGTTTTTTCCGCGCAGGCGGTAGATATGTCGATATGGGAGAGGTAAGGTGACGCCCATGCGATTTTTTTCGTCCCCGGACGAGGCGTCCGCGCGCCGGGCTCTGGCTGCGGGGGGCGCCGCGTTCGCGAGTGTCGGCGGCGCGGCGGCGCTCGCGGCATACCTTTCGGGAACGGGCGGGCTCGGGCTCGCGGCGGCCGTGCTTCCGGCCCTGCTCGCCGGCTTCGCAGTGGACCGGCATATCCGGTTCCGGGCGGTCCTCAAGCGGCGGGAGGAGGAAGCCTGCGAGGCCCGGGCAGCACTCGTGCGCAGCAACCGCGCGCTGGTAGCCCTGGGCGCGGTCAATCACGAACTGATCCACGCCACGGACCGTGACGACTTTCTGGCCGGCGTGTGCCGCGTGCTGGTGGAAAAGGCGGGCTACGACCTCGTCTGGGTGGGCATGGCCGAGCAGGGCGCGACAAGCAGGGTCCGCGTCGCGGCCAAGGCCGGCGAGGACGCGCAGTGGCTCGACGCCATGGACATCCGCTACGACGACGACGTCCGCGGACACGGACCGGCAGGCACGGCGATTCGCGAAGGGCGCATCGTGTCCATGCCGCGTTTTTCCCAGGAACGCTTCTACGCCGAATGGCCCGACCGGCCTGTGGCGTTGGACCGGTTTCAGGCGGGCATCGCCTTTCCCCTGCGCATCGGCAAGCGCGTGGTCGGGGCGCTCAGCATCTACGGTCGCGAGGAGCGGGAGTTCGGCGAGGAAGAGGTCGCGCTGTTGACGCAGATGGCCGACGACATGGCGCACGGACTGCACGTCCTGCGGCTTTCGGCCTCGCGCGAGCAGGCTCTGCGGCTGTTGCGCCTGGCCTTTCGGGCAAGCTCGGCCATGGCCGCGACGTCCCGGGCGCTTGTGGCCGGCGACCTGGACATGGCCGGCATGGCGACGCTGGTGCTCGGCAGGGCCATGGAAATAACCGCCAGCCCCCGGGGAGCCGTCGGCCTGGTCGATCCCCGCCTGGGACGCCTGGACTGGATCACGACGCTCGGCCCGCACGGGCCTCTTGCTGACGATCCCGCCGAACCGGCAGGTTTTTTTCCCGAAGTCTCGGGCGTCTATACCGGGCCTTTCGCCGCGGCGCTCAATTCCGGCGCGCCCGTGCGGCAAAACGCCGCTCTCTCCCTGGACGCCTACGCACCGCCCTTTCCCGAAGGGGGCGCGGTGCGCGCCTTTCTGGCCGTTCCCCTGCATCGCATGCGCGGCGGCCCGGGCGGGCTGCTGCTGCTGGCCGACGCCCCGGCCGGCTATGCGGACAGGGACGTCCGGCTCCTGCAACGGCTGGCCACGCTGCTCGACATGGGCGCGGCCCGGCTCGGGATCGAGCGCGAGCTCATCGAAGCCAGACGTCGCGCCGAAGCGGCCAACCAGGCCAAGACCCAGTTCCTGGCCAACATCAGCCACGAACTGCGCACGCCCATAAACGGCATCATGGGCATGACCCAGCTGGCCATTCTCGAGGGCGCGAGCGGCAGCGAGGCCGAATACTGGCGCACGGTGCGCGAGTCCACGGACCGACTGGTGGAGATCGTCGACAACCTGCTGGAACTGGCCAGCGTCGAGTCGGGCTCGTTTTCGCCCATGCTGCGGGAATTTTCCCTGCGCCGGCTGCTCGAATCCCTGCGCGGCACCTATTCGGTGCGGGCGAGTCTGGCCGGGCTCGGCCTCGACCTCGCCGTGGACGCGTCGCTGCCGGACAAGCTCATGGGCGATTCCTTCCGCCTGCGCCAGATCCTGGCCCATCTGCTGGACAACGCCATCCGGTTCACCCCCTCGGGAAGCGTTTCCCTGCGCGCGGGGCTTCTTGCGCCCGGGGACGGCGACAAGCGGGTGCTCGTGGCCCGGGATTTCAGCGGCGTGCGTCTGGTCTTCACCGTGCTCGACACCGGCGTCGGCATCGCCAAGGACCGGCAGGCCGCCATTTTCGAGAGCTTCTCCCTGGGCGAGGATCCGCTGACCAAACGGTTCGGCGGCACGGGCATGGGGCTTTCCATCGCCCGCAAGCTGGCGGAACTGCTTGGCGGCAGCATCTGGGTCGAGAGCCAGGAGGGGTATGGCAGCACGTTCCGTCTGGCCGTGCCGCTGTGGCCCGTGGCCCCGCCGGAGCGCGAGGGCGACGAGCCTCCTCCGGCCGATCTGCCGCCGCTTAAGTTCCTCGTGGTCGAGGACGAGGCCATCAACCGCCTCGCCCTGGCGCGCGGGCTGCGCAAACTCGGCCACACGGTCGAGGAGGCGGGCAACGGCGAGGAGGCGCTGCGCAAGCTTTCGCTTGCGCCCGTGGACGTGGTGGTCATGGACATCCAGATGCCGGTCATGGACGGGCTCACGGCCGTGGCGCACATCCGCAACGGCGAGGTGCCCGGGGCGAGCCGGCGGATGCCGGTCGTGGCGCTGACGGCCTACGCCCTGGACGGGGACCGCCAGCGTTTCCTGGCCGCGGGCATGGACGAGTTCGTGACCAAGCCCTGCGACATGGGCCAGCTGCTGCGCGCCGTGGCCAGGGTGCTGCCGCGCTGACGTCCCGCGCGCCGGTTTCCGCGGGGCCGAGAGGGGGCGGGCTCAGGCAGCCGTCAGCAGCAGCGGGCCTTTGGCGCTGACGACGAGGGTGTGCTCGTAGTGCGCGCTCAGGCTGCGGTCGCGCGTGACGACGGTCCATTTGTCCGGCCGCACCCGGACCTTGCCGCTGCCTGCGGCGATGATCGGTTCGATGGTCAGCACGAGCCCTTCGGTGAGCGTTTCCCGCGCCCTGGGCGAGCAGAAGTTGGGCACGCAGGGTTCCTCGTGGATGCTGCGCCCCACGCCATGGCCGCACAGTTCCCGGACCACGGAAAATCCCCAGCGGCGCACCTCGTCCTCCACGGCGCGGCCGATGTCCCGGACGCGGTTGCCGGGGCGCGCCGCGGCAAGCCCCTGCCGGAACGCGCTTTCGGCGCAGCGCGCGAGTGCGTCCGCCTGCCGCCCGACCCGGCCGACGCGCACGGTGACGGCCGCATCGGCGACATAGCCGTCCTTTTCCGCGGTGACGTCGCATTTGACGAGATCCCCGTCCGCGAGCCGGCGCTCCCCGGGAATGCCGTGCACGGCCTCCTCGTTGACGCTGATGCAGGCCGTGCCCGGGAAGGCGTAGACCTTGGCCGGGGAGGCTTCCGCGCCGTGCGCGTCCAGGGTCGCTGCGCAGACCGCGTCCAGTTCCGCCGTGGTCATGCCCGGCCGCGCGGCCTTGGCCATGGCCTCCAGGCTCAGGCGCACGATGGCCCCGATGGCCCGCAGTTTTTCCAGATCTTCATGTGATTGCAGCGTCATGACGCCACCTCGCTTTGCATGGGCGCTCCGCCGGCCGCGGCCGGGCGGGGACGCCGCGTCAGCCCAGCCGTTGCCGGTCCAGGTTGCGCAGGTTCACGGCCTCGGCCAGATGCTCCACGCGAAGGGAAGCGTCGCCGTCGAGGTCGGCGATGGTGCGGGCGATGCGCAGGATGCGCGTGTGCGCCCGCGCCGAGAGCCCCAGCCGACGCACCGCGCCTTCGAGGAAGGCGTGCCCTTCCTGGTCCACGGCGCAGAATTTGGAGAGCCAGCGCCCGGAAAGCCGGCCGTTGACCGAAAAGGGCAGGCCCGCGTAGCGCGCCGCCTGCGTCTCGCGCGCCGCGAGCACCCGCGCGCGCATGACCGCCGAGGTCACGGGCGAGGCGTCGGCGCGCAGCTCCTTGTAAGGGACCGCCGGGACCTCTACCTGGAGATCGATGCGGTCGAGCAGCGGCCCGGACAGGCGCGTGCGGTAACGCCGCACGTCGCCGTCGGCGCAGACGCAGGCATGGCGTTCGTCGCCCAGGTAGCCGCAGGGGTGTGGTTGCGCATTTTCTGACTTTAATTTTTCCATACCAAGTGAAATTATGTTTAAGTTTTAGATGTAATGTCAATATGAAATTGTTATTTAGTATTTGTTATTACATTTTTAAATCGATAAAGCGTATTGTCCGGCAATAGCATTTGGAGTACACGTGTAGCAGGTGTGACCCCAAAAATTGTACACTAGCTAACAAAAAATATTTCGGTGGGTTAGCTCGTTCAAGAGCATCCTTACAGCATAATTTTCCTTGGAAAAAATCCCAAAAATATGCTCAATGGCATGCACGGGAAGTTTGGTAAGCATGACTTATCCATATCTGATTTGGCTAAAAAAGCTATGTCTACTAGTTTAGTGTGAAATATTAGTTTTGCAAAGAAATATTTTCCAGTAATATGAACACGATAGGGCGGATTGTTTTCTAACATCTTGAAAAGCAAGAATAAAAGCATGAATTGCTAGAGACAGATACAAGATGTTTGAAGCCATCTTTCATCATGTGTTGCAATTTATTGATTTCGTTTTGGACTATCTGATTCAACAATAAAGATATGTATTGATAAAACTGCACCTTTAACGCCGACAAGGTTATTTGCCGAAAAATAAAGTCACACATGGCGGTATGTATGATCGTAACAAGCAATATCTCTGATTCGCTTTTCTTGAAATTGTATCGTTATTTTATTGCTTTATTTTATGTGTCTTGTGCAATTCAGTTTTTTTCAGAAACCCAAAAAATGTTATTTTTAGAAAAAATATTTACAGGGTATGCTTATTTTTGCCTTCTTATCGCTTTTTTTTCGGTATCACCGACTATTGTCATTCTTAAAAATAAACTTTTTATTGAAAAAGTAACTCTCATTTGTATGACAAGTTTGACACTTATATTTTATTTGTTGTTATTTTTTTGTATTGCAAATGATGCTTCTTTGTCTCAATTTTTGATCAGTTTTGTATTTACGGAAATTACATTCCTACCAATACTATATTTGATATGGAAAATTGAAAATGGCACAAAATAAAGGGTTTTCGCTTCTAGAAATCGTATGTGTTCTACTTGTTTTAGGAGTATTGGCAATTATTGCTGTTCCAAAATATACCGACACTGGTGTCGAAACTCTTGCTGATGCTGCAATATTAAAAGATTCTTTACGTCAAACCATAATGAGGGCAATGGCAGATTTGTCTACAGCGAATTGGAACATTGTTGTTGCCAGTAAAAGCGTTGGGATATATAAAGATACTTCTTTAGTGTCATCGTACTCTCTAAGTGTATATAGTGGATCGTTTTCAATCTCGTTTAACAATCTAGGTCAACCACAAGGAACTTATTCATTGCCGTATTCTATAACAATTGACTCGGAAACAGGTTATATCCCTTGAAGAATACATCGTTTGGTTTTACCTTGATTGAAGTGATTGCAATATTTGTAGTTGGTGCCATATTGGCGGCAATGACCATGCCATATTTTTATTCTGGAGTTTTGTCTCAAGCAACTCCGGCTAATAGATTAGTTGTGTCCACAAAACTAAACAATGCCATGGAAACAATCGTTAGTGATTTTAATACAAATAACAGTTTTACAACAAAAAATTCTACAACTTTGACTACTTTTGCTGCAAAAGTTAATTCGTTTTCTACTAACTATGGAAGTTCTTGCTCGACATGTACTGCGACGGCGTCAACAGCTACTGTGGGCTCTTTAACAACCGCAGTTTTGGTAACTTTGACCAGTGAAAATAATGAAAAACTTTACAGAATATTTACAATTCAATCAAATTAATTATCGATCAAGAAAGAACAATGGCTTTTCTTTGATCGAAGTAATTTGTGTTCTCGTGCTGGTTGGATTGATCGGGACATACTTTTTGTATGGGTACATGAACTCTGTTCGAGCTCATGTTTATGCTGACCAAGATTACCAACAAAGCCAAAAAAACCAAGCAGCAATTCTTCGTTTAATGCTTGAAATGCAATCAGCATCGTCGGTTTCGGTCGCAAGTAATGTAATTTCTTACACCTATAGCAGTTACATAAGAACGATTTATTTGTCTGGTGCAAATTTAATTTTACACAAAAATTTAGACAGCACTAATCATATCTTGACAGATAATGTTTCAAGTTTTTCGGCATCATATGATTCATCGTCAAAAATTTTATCCATAACATTGTCATCAAGCTACGCAAATTCGGCTACTATCGTATTCTCTGAAACAATCTATATTCCTAATTAATTAGGAGTATTTATGGGAAAGAACATGTATAATATTAATATGAATCGAAAGCGAAGTTATATTTCCTGCAATTTCCAATCAGCAAAAATAGGCGGGTCTGTTCTTATTGTTGTCGTGGCTGCTATAATTATATTGTCAGCATTATCCCTTTGGATGTCTACCGAATCAAGTGTTTCTGTCTTAAATCAACTTGAATTGAATAAAGCAGATACAGCTAGAAATCTAGCGTATTCTGGCGTAGAATATGTAAAGGGCTTAAGCTACTCATATCAAAGCCAAAACAAAACATTTAGTGAATTTTATAATGACTTAACATCCAATAGTGGAACATATGCTATTGGAACTAATGCTGGAAGTTTTATTGTCACTGTTCCATCGTACAGCACGTCTGGAAGCACTACAACCTATACAGTAAACGTTGTTGGTTTAACCCCAAGTGGCTTTGGGCAAGCAAAATATCAAATTCCAAATGCACTTAGTTTAGCATATACCTATACAGCTGGAGTAAATCCTGATGTGCCACAAGCATTATATGTAGCAAATACAATAAATTTTTCAGGAAATTACTATTCCGGAGATAGTATATTTACTACGGCAACATTTAATGGTGGTCAGACCATCGCGGGGTCGTTGGATTATATTGCAAGCGGATCGTCGTGTTTGCTTTTGAACGGTGGAGGAAGTACTTATGGAAATACTGATCGCAGTTCTCATATTTGCTCTACAAATTGTATCGTATTGAGCGGATGGGGAACTGTGTATGGAACTATGACAGCACAAGGTGATATTGATATTCAATCTGGAAATGTTTATGGAGATATTTTTTCAGGAGGAAATGTAACAATTAATGGAAATTCAACGGTTCATGGAAATGTTAATGCTGTTGGGTCAATTACGATACTTTCAGGACAAATAACTGGAAATCAAACAAAACTTGGCTCTAAACCAAGTACTTGTGTTGGTTATTCTTTAAAAGATTATGTTCAATTAACCCCAACGCAATCTGCTGTCAACTTGGGATGGGTTAGTTCTCCTTATGTAATTACTGGTTCTACAAATATTAATGATAAAACTTGGATTTTCCCAAGTTTTAAAATGTCGAACGGAGGAACGTATTTGTGTCTTGATTTGTCCGCAGACAATTCATATGTCAATATATTTGTAAATGGAGATTTCAGTTTATCCGGTCAGCTTCAATTGAAAGTGTCTTCTTCTGGGCAATGTGTAAATGCAAGTTCATATTCTTTGAGTGATCAAAAAAAATATGCTAAACGTATTTACATGGCAGTTGGTGGGAAAACTACTTTTTCAAGTAGTGCGCACAACTGGGTAGGTACAATATTTTCGCAAGGAGATATAAAGGCAACAAGCACAATGAATGTTGTGGGAGCATTGTACTCTAAAGGTACAGTCAATACAGGAGGCGGAACAAGCACATATTTTGTTATGTCTGATTATGCGAACACGACATGGTAGCCTGTGTTTAGTTTTTGTGTATAGCGGTTAGCATTCTGCAGACAGTTGATTGTGACCAATAGCCGCCTCGGGGCGCAGGTATGCCAAGTAAATTCAATTCGTTTACCATGGCACGTTGGCTTAATCTTCTTTCTTTCATTGAAAGAAAAATATTACTTAATGAAATTACTCTTGCATCAGCTTTAGCTTTTGTTGCCGCAACAGCTTTTCCTTGAATCTTCAAAACATCATGATTTTTTGATGCCATGCCTAACTTTTTTCCTTGAGCTTTTCTGGCAGCAAGTGCTTCTTTTGTTCTACTAGAAATCAAATCTCTTTCAATTTGAGCCGCAAGTGCCATTGAAGAAATAATTGCAGTGGTTGCAATATCATTTTTCCCATTGAGCTTTAATTTTAGCTTTGAAACATGGGTGATCACACCCCGGTCTCCCAAGATTTCCACCACTGTAAGCACTTCTCGAACGGATCGTGCTAGCCGTGAAAACTCCGTGACCAAGAGGATGTCCCCCCTTCGGAGTGCCAAGACCTGATCAATCTGCCTGGTTTTGAAATCCTTCCTTGACGAAACCCCATCGGCTTCGATCCACGTGGTGATGACCAGACCAAGCTCCCGGGCATAAGCTTCAAGCTCATGGCGCTGGTTGGTCACGTCTTGGTGATCGGTTGAGACGCGGATATAGGCGGCAACGGTCATTTTCGGGCTCCAGGGTTTCTGCATTTTTGTTGATTCAAATCTTAACGGTCATTGAAATTTGAATCAAGAGAAAATGAGGCTCTAACCCTTAATGTCAAGTATTACTATAGGGAAGAAAAGACAGACGCAAAAGACAGACGGTTTTTAGAAAAAAACCAGTAGTAGCAAGAGGAAGACAGTGAGACAGACGAAAATGAATATTAGCAACATATATAATAAATATATATTACATTAGTTGTATATTGTTAACACTCATTTCGTTTGTCTCATCTGTATCATCTGTCTTTAGTTATGCTACTACTGCATTTTATCCACTATATTTTTTCAATCGTCTGTCTTGCGTTTGTCTCGTCTGTCTCATAAATTTACAATTATATTTTTTGATATCCTCTATATTCCTTGCCATCAATTCTTTTCTTTTTAATTTCATACCCAAATCTAAAAAATGATTTTCTCAAATCATTATTGTTTATTTTTCTTCCGTTCTGTAAGCACCAATCTTTGAAAGAAGATGCTTTTATAAAGCCATCATCGTTGCAACTATTTCTGATAATATCAGGTAAAAATTCATTTACATATTCATCAACAACCTCTTCTGTATATGATGATTTTGATTCAACAATTTCGCGGTGGTATACTGTTTCAGGTGCATTCCTAGGTAAGCCAGAAAAATCAACAGCTTTCAATTCCTCAAATAAATGTTTAGCATTATTTTGCAAGATATTCCACATTCTGTCAACAATATTTTTTTCATCTTGATTAACTATATTTCTATTTTTAACTTTAATTTTTGATTTTAACACAAGCCATCTTCCATCATTTTCTTCAATAGGAAAACCATCGCCATGATTTGTAGCCATCATAAACATAATGTGACTTGGGACAACATACTGGTCTTTTCGCATAGCACGTACTTTCAAAAATTTTGCAGTAATTTTGTCCTTCATGTCATTTTGAAAATCCAGAAGTTCTTTTTTTCCTGCAACCATTTCGTCAAAAAACACTAAGCGTTTTCCTTCAAAATCCCCATTAAAAATTCCATCTACTTGCTTTGGAGTTCTCATTGATGTGTTTTGAACGCCTATTAATGCAGAAATAATTTCGAATAAAATTCCCTTACCACTTCCCTTTTCACCATAAAGTGCTAAACCCCAATCTGGTTTTGTGAGTTTCCCATGAACACAACATGCTATCCATTGCAGCAAAAGTTCACTTTCATCATAGTTGATGTTCAAAAATGTTTTCAATATTTTTAGAGCATCTCCAGGGTTATATGTTTCACCTATATTTTGTGGGACAAAGGGTGTCCATTTTGAAAACAATTTTTTATTTTCGAAATCAATAACGCCATCATATCCCCACCAATGCACAGTATCGTATATTCTTTCTAGCTGTTGAATGGCAACGTTGAAGATTTTAGCTCCACATACGCTTTTAATTAACGAATCACGCCCAATTCCATTAAGTTCTTCAAATGTATTTTTGTTAATAATGGAATTTGTTTTTGAGCAAAAGTACCATTCATTTTTAATGTTTTGAATTCCATTTTGTTCTCTTTCGTTACAATCATCTATTGATAGAATTTGTTTATTTTTTGTTTTTGGTACTTTCCAACCATTGTCCATTGCAATCTTGAAAATTGTTGCAATTGTTACTTTTTTTCCAGTATAAGTATCAAAAGAATTCCATTTATAATCAATATTATTTTGATTGAATTTTGCAGACCGTGAACTCCAATCAGACCATAATTGCTTGGCATCTTCACTTGCAAAAAATGAATTATGTAGAGCCATACCAACTTTTAGCCAAACTTGATAATCTTCACAGTCAATATAATTCAAAGCACCTGTTACTTTTGCAAAATCATTATTTGAATCAGTCTTAAACATATTTGTTTGTTTTTCCTCTTTTATTGGAATGTTGTCGTTTACTTCAATATTTTCTGTTTCCGCAACTTGAAGTGGTATTGAGTTGTAATTTATATAACAATTTTCATCATATGAAAGAAACATCAATCGAGAAATGTCTTTTGTCGCAACATCTATCTCGCATCCAGTTTCTTCCATTAAATAACCATGCACATTTTTCCAAATAGTTAAAAAATCTTTACAAACTTTTTCAACATGTATTATTGCCTTAACACCTTTTCCAGACGGGCTAATGAAGCACATTTTTACACATTCTAATTTAGACAATTTATGTTTCAATTCAAGCGGATTTTCAATATGGTCAAAATCTGCTTGTACAAATTCAACATTTTCAGCATTAAATTTTTCTTTACGTCTACTTCCTTCAAAACAACCTGACAAAGTCACCCAGGGCAATTTCTTTTTGAGTTCATTTTGTACTTCTTCGTCGGCATTTCTTATGGCATCAAAAATTTGTTTATTTTCCCCATCAGTAATATAATCATACACGTCAACAAGTGACAATTTGTTATATTTTTCTTTTTCACCAAATCCAATTCCTGCACTAAACATTTTAACATTTTGTAATTCATTTCCCATTGTTACTACTCCTTTTTTATTTCATTTTTTCTTTCAGCATCATCAAATCATCTTTTTTTATCATTTGTTTTGTCCGATTAGGATAACTTTTCAAGAATCCACGCCAAATATATGTGTAAAAGGTGCTTTTGCTTAAACCCAAAAATTCAGCACTTTCTTTTACAGAAAGATACCCATCATCACAAATTGATACTCTCATATTTTTACCTCCTTTTATTTTTTATTTATATTTTTTCTTAGAAATTTTCCAAAAATAAATCCATTTTTTGAAAAAAAATCACACTTAGATAAAAACTTGCAGTACTTGATATAAATAACAGTAAGAACATTTTGTAAAGATTCCATTGTGTTATTCGTATTTTTCAAAAAAAGAGGTTGGTAAATACCAACCTTTTTTCATTTGCAATCCCACTCACGCTAACATCTATAAACTTTCATACAAATCCAACCATGATTCTAGTAAAAAATAATACACTTTCTTGCCAGAATTGTATTTTTTCATCATACTTTTGTATAAATATAAATACATTAAGTATTATAGTTATATTAAAACAATACAAAATATACATTAATATAAGGAGGTTTACAAAATGGACTATAGATTCATAATAAACGCAAATGAAGACCTATTCAAAATCATTGAAGATTTACGAAACGATTTGAATGTGTCAAAATCAAGCATGATTAAGTTACTGCTAAAAATAGGCATTGATTCTTATTACAAGCAAGTACTGAAAAAATAAAAAAAGGAGAAAATGACCATGAATTATAATGAACTACAAAAAAAATTTGAAACACTTGAACTTGAAAATGAGAAAGTTTATTATCTTAACGTAAGAATTGTCGGTATTGAAGAAGATGAATATAAAGATTCTATTAAATATATCAGTGATTATCTTAAAAAAGATATGAACATTTGCTATAGTGAACAGCATGGAGGAAAACGCCTCCTTGCAATAAAAAGATAGATTTCATACTTATCTAGTATAGAAATTTACCAGAATGCCCCCGAAACAACCACAAAAGGGGGTATCCGCAAATTTGCCCCCTAAATGCCTTTTTTTTTCGTTTTCAGGTCCGGGTGATGATTTCCTTGTGTGGCTACCCAAAAACCGATTTTAAAGTTGTTTTAGAAGGGCATGTTGCCCAGACGGGTTTGGTGGTGGGGTGGACCAGGTAACTTTTTTTGGGTGGGTATAAAAATATAAATTTGAGGACATCTGACATATGGCAGGAAAAAGAGTGATTTTTTATTGCGGAACGCTTTTGTTTTAAAGAAAAATTTAAAAGTAAACTAAATTTTTTTTACGATTTGAAAATTTTGTTTATTTACATGATGATTCGCGAAGTTAAAATACAAAGAAGCGTGGCAGTTAATAGGAATGAATTTATAAAATTATAAGGAGAAAGTTATGATTGGAAGTGACTGCAAAACTAATTCATCAGTCTCCCATATGGATACTCTGGAATTATCTGAATGCAATAACTTATCTTCGATAGTTGAGATTGCACTTCGTGCGGGCAAAGATTTACGATCAAAATTAGAAGAAATGCGTGAAGCTGTTGAAAGTGGAAATGATGAACTTGTTCTCAAAATTGCTCATGATATTTGTAGTGTAAATTAAAAGGTGAAACTCATGATTAAAAAAATCCCCGTTGTAGAACTTAGAAGGGTTTCTACCGCTGACCAGGCAAACTCCGATCGAGCTGGTCTGGATCGACAAATTGAGGTGAATTCTTCTACCATAAAAGCGTTCAATTTAGAAGTCGTAGAAGTTTTTACTCTTATTGATGTCTCTGGAACAGCAACTGCCTATACACCAGAAATTCAAAAAATCCTACAAATGATTGGATCAGGTCAAGTATATGGCGTTGTTATTGCTGATTTAGACCGCTTGTTTCGCCCTGATGATTTTGCATCTTATGGCATATTACAGCCAATTAAAGACGCCAAGGCACTTCTATATGTCAACAATCAAGCCATTGACCTTAATGAAGACAATGGTGTTCTGTATACTGGTATACTGTCAATGATCGCCGGCTTCGAGCTTGCGCAATTTAAAAAAAGGGTGGCTGGCGCTAAAGAAGAAAAAAGAAAGCAAGGTAAAAATCCAAATAGTGAAATAACATTACCAATGGGGGTAAAGTACAATAGAAAGACAGAGCAATACTATTATGACGACATTGACTCAGGACGTGTCCGTGAACTTTTCAAACTAGTATGTGCCGAAGAAATCCATAATAAAGCCGAGCTAGAACGCCGAACTGGCATTCAACAACGCACTATTTCAAACTTATTAAAAAATGAACTATACATTGGGTATCGTCATTACACAGAGAAAAGAGATAGTCAGAAACAATTTAAAGCAGACGGTAGACAAAGTGATAAGAAAAAAGTTCCCAGAAAAGAACATGAAATTATAAGGGTAAAAGTAATAGATGAACCGCTTGTTAACGAGGAAGTTTTTTGGAAAGTTCAGGAAATTTTTTCTAATATCAACACTACTTTCACTGAAAAAAGAAAAGATGCATCTAATTTATTCTTATTTAAGAAACATCTTTACTGCGCCCACTGCGGTTCGCCTATGTATACGGTTCCAGGCGGAAAGGCTGGTTCCTCTAAAGATTATTATTATTGCCGAAATCTTAACAGCAATTTCATAAAAAAGAACGGTGGTAAAATTTGCAATAGCCACTATCTGCGCAGAAAAGACGTTGAAAACATGATTAATAATTATATTTCAGATTTACTTTCTAACAGAGAGTGTATAATTCAAAGCTTAGACAGTTTAACAAATAATAACTTAGAAAAACAAAACGAAAAGGAACTTGCTCGGCTAGCTAAACAAATCAAGAATCTTGAAACCAAAAGGAAGAAAGCAATATCTCTTAATGTTGATAGCAAGATTACAGATGAAGAGTTTGACAATGTAGCAAAAGGAATCAATGAGGAATTAACTTTACTAAGAAGAAAACGAACTGCCCTTCAACATAAACGTAATCCAATGACACCGAAAGAAGTTGAGAGCATCGCTGATTTAATTTCAAATTCTTTTTCTTTATTTAAGTATTGGGACCGTTGTGAGAAAATTAATTTTTTATCTCAAATTAACCCCAAATTTTGGATTACGGACCATCAAGTACAGGGATTTTCTCTGGGTATTAAGTCAGAAGTTTGGAAACCATACGGACAGGGGTTCATCGCCGCGACCAGCATCACGTCCGCGGGATAGGAAAGCGACACCGCGGCCCGGGCGATGGTCACCTTGCCGTCCTCCAGGGGCTGGCGCAGCACCTCCAGCACGGACTTCTTGAATTCCGGCAGTTCGTCCAGGAAAAGCACTCCGCGGTGGGCCATGGACACCTCGCCCGGGCGCGGATAGGAGCCGCCGCCGATGAGGCCGGCGTCGGAAATGGTGTGGTGCGGGCTGCGGAAGGGGCGCTCCGTGAGCAGGCCCGCGCCGTCCAGGCGGCCGGACACGGAATAGACGGTCGTGACCTCCAGGGCTTCCTCGAAGGACAAGGGCGGCAGCACCGTGGGGATGCGCTTGGCGAGCATGGTCTTGCCCGAACCCGGCGGGCCGATGAAAAGCAGGTTGTGCGAGCCGGCCGCCGCGATCTCCACCGCGCGCTTGGCGTGGGCCTGTCCCTTGACCTCGGCGAAGTCCTCGGCAAAGGCGGCCGCGTCGCCTGCGGCGGAAAACGGCGGGGCCGGGCATGGCGCAAGGCCTTCCTCGCCGGAAAAAAAGCGCAGCACCTGGCCCAGGTCGTCGGCGGCGTAGACCGCAAGGCCGGCCACGGCCGCGGCTTCGTCGGCGTTGGCGCGGGGCACGACAAGCCCTTTCGCCCCTTCGCGCCGGGCCCGCGCCGCCAGGGGCAGCACGCCCGGCACAGGCTTGAGCTCGCCGGAAAGGGAGAGCTCGCCGCAGAGGTAGAACCCGTCCGCGGCCCCGGGCGGCACCGCCTCCACGGCCGCGAGCAGCGCGAGCGCCAGGGGCAGGTCGTAGCCCGAGCCCTCCTTGCGCATGTCGGCCGGGGCGAGGTTGACGGTGATGCGCGCCGGCGGCAGGCGCAGGCCGGCGTTTTTGAGCGCCGCGAACACCCGTTCCTTGCTCTCGCGCACCGCGCCTTCGGCAAGGCCGACCATGGTGAACGAAGGCATGCCCTGGCGGGACAGGTCGACTTCCAGGGTGACGGGGTGGGCCTCGATGCCGAGCAGCGCGCCGGTGGTGATTCTGGAAAGGCTCATGATCTTTCAAGGATCGATATCCCGGGTATGGTGCGGGCGCAAGGTTTTTGGCCGGGCCAGGCTTTCCATCCGCCTGCGCCGATGATAGCGTTGCGGCTGTCGGCGGCGTCCGGGTTGCGGGAATTGCGGACGGCCCGGCCAAGCGGCCCACCCTCCACCGGGAACCCGAAGGCATGCTTCTGCCCCGTTTTTCCCTGACGCGTTCCGTTGGCGGCGCTGTCGTGGTGACGCTCGTGTGCGTCAACACGCTGCTTTTGACCGCTTTCGGCGCGCTCGACTTCGTCGGCGAGAAGCGGCGGCTCGAAACCGAACTACGGGTCGGGGCGAGTCTCGCCGCTTCCCAGCTCGCCGAGAACCTCGCCCAACCGTTGTGGTTTCTGGAAAAGGACCACATCAGCCAGCTGCTCGACGGGATCATGCAAAACGAGCGCGTTGCCGCGGTCGTGGTTACGGAGCGCGGCTCCGGCAAGCCTTTCGTGGGGCTGGTCCGGGACCGCGGCTGGCGGCCCGCCCCTCTTTCGAGCCAGCCGGCCCTCGACGACGTCCTGTCCGAGAAGCGGGATATCCGCTACGGGGGCAAGCCCGTGGGTACGGTGGAGGTCCAGCTGACGAGGCGGTACATGGACCGCGACCTCAAGGCGTCCCTGACCGGCATAGCCCTGCGCATCCTGTGCCTCAACGCCGCCTTGGGACTGGTCGCGGCGCTGGTCGTGCGCTGGCGCGTCATCCTGCCCCTGGCCCGGCTCGAACGCTATGCCGCGCGCGTGCGCCTGGGCGACGCCGGGCAGGGCGGCGACAACGCCGTCATGCCCGAGGGGTTGCGCTGGGAGCTGGCGAGCCTCGGCCGAACCATGCACGAAACCGTGCAGCGCCTCACCGCCACGCAGCGCAAGTACCGCGACATCTTCGAGCACGCCACCGAGGGCATCTTCCAGACGACCCTCGACGGGCGCATGCTTTCGGCCAACATCGCCCTGGCTCGCATGCTCGGCTACGATTCGGTCCCGGAACTCATGGAGAGCGCCGTGGACGTGGCCATGAACCTCTACCACGACAAGGATGAGCGCGGCCGCGTCATGGAGCGTCTGCGCGACGTCGGCAACGTCGCCGGGCTGCAGGTGCGCTTCAAGCGCCGCGACGGCCAGACCATGTGGGTGCTGCTCAACATCCGCCTAGTGCGCGACGCCGCGGGCAACGCGCTCTACACCGAGGGCACCCTGGCCGACGTCACGGCGCGGGTGCGAGCCGAGCACCGCCTGGAGATCCTCAACCGCCATCTGCGCGACGCCGTGCGGGAGCGCACGCAGCGACTGGCCGAAAAGGCCGAGGAACTGGAAGCGGCCAATGCCCGGCTTCAGGAACTCGACCGGCTCAAGTCGGGCTTTCTGGCCACCGTCTCCCACGACCTGCGCACGCCGCTGACCTCGATCATGGGTTTCGCCAAGCTCATCAACCGGGATTTCGGCAAGTTCTTCGTCCCGTTCGCCGCCGGACACGAACGCCTGACCGCTCAGGCCGCGCGCATCGCGTCCAACCTCGCCATCATCGAGCACGAGGGGGAACGGCTCACGCGTCTGGTCAACGACTTCCTCGACCTGTCCAAGATCGAGTCCGGCCGGGCGCAGTGGCGCGACGCCGTGGTGGACGCCGCCGAGGTCGTCACCGCGGCCGTGGACGCCGTCAGCGCCGCTTTCGCGGCCAAGCCCGATGTGCGGTTCTCCATGGAACTGGAGGAACACCTGCCGCCGCTTTTCATCGATCCCGACCGGCTGGCCCAGGTGCTGGTCAACCTGCTCGGCAACGCCGTCAAGTTCACCGACGAAGGGCATGTGCGCCTGCGGGCTTTCGTCGCCGGCGACATGCTGCGGGTGGAGGTCGCGGACAGCGGCCAGGGCGTGCCGCACGATTCCCTGGAAAAGATCTTCGACAAGTTCCACCAGGCCCAGCTCGGCGACACCGTGAGCGAAGGCCAGCGCCGCAAGGGCACGGGCCTGGGGCTCGCCATCTGCCGCCAGATCGTCGAGCACTACGGCGGCCGCATCTGGGCCGAGTCCGAACTGGGCCGCGGCAGCGTCTTCACCATGGAACTGCCCTATCCCCGCACGCCCGGCTAGTGTTGCGACCCTTAAAAAATACATCCGTATTTTTTAAGAAAAAAATAGTTAATTAAGTGTGTTGCTCTCAAAGAATATCTACTTTGTTCGAGGACGCGACCCTGGGACTGCGAAGGGCGCTTTTGCGGCGATCGTTCCCCGATCCCTTTATTGCATTTTCGTTATCCGGCAGCCGTACGCTGGCGTCACGACGACCGAACGGATAGGTACATGTATCATTGAAGGGGAGGCGACGCATGCAGCGCAGGGCGTTTTTGCGTACGGCGGCATTGGCGGCGGCTTCGGGACTTCTGGGCGTGCCTTTTGCCCGGGCGGGCGCAGCGCGGCGGACGGACGAGACATACGACGTCATCGTCGTCGGCGCGGGGCTCGGCGGGCTGTGCTGCGCCGCGCATGCGGCCGTGGCCGGCAAAAGGACGCTGCTGCTCGAGCAGCACTACCGTCTGGGCGGTTACGCCACCTCGTTTTCCCGCCGCGACGGCAACGGCCGCGAATTTTCCTGCGAGGTGTCCCTGCACGCCTCGGCCCTGACGACGGCGCAGCCGCTGCTCAAGTCCCTTGGCGTCTGGGACAGGATCACCCTGGTTCCCCATCCCCACGCCTGGGCGTCGCGCTTCCCCGGCCTGTCCCTGGACATTCCGGCCAGGGCCGGGCTCGACGGCTTCGAGCGCCGTCTCGTGGCCCTTTTTCCGGATGAAGCCGCGGGGCTTTCGCGCTATTTCGCCCTGTGGCGGACCGTGATGGAGGAAACGGCCCGGCTTTCCGGCGCGGGCCGGGACTTTCCCCGGCGCTTCCCCCACCTCTGGGCCATCCGCGACAAGACCGTGGCCGAGGTGCTCGAGCCCTGCGTGCAAAACCCCCGGCTCCGGGCGGTGCTCACGCAAAGCTGCGGCTATTACGGCCTGCCGCCGTCGAAACTGTCGGCCTTTTATTACCTTGTCCCCACGGGCCAGTATCTCGAATCCGGCGGGTATTACGTCAAGGGCACGTCCCAGGCGCTCTCCGACGCCTTTGGCGATGCGGTCGCCGCCGCGGGCGGAGAAGTGCGCATGCGTTCGCGCGTGTCCGCCGTTCTCGTGCGCGACGGCCGGGCCGTGGGCGTGCGCACGGCCGACGGCGCACAGGCCTACGCCAAGGCCGTGGCGCTCAATTCCTGCGCGCCGTCGGCCTTTGCGGCCATGCTGCCCCCGGGCGGCGCGGCGGCCGGGGAACGGGCGAAGATGGCGGGGCTTGCGCCGAGTCCGGCGAGCGTCATCGTCTGGCTCGGGCTCGGCCGCGACATCACCGGGCAGCTGCCCGATCCCGAACTGTCCTTCTATCCCGGCGTCGACATGGAGGCCAACTACGCCGCGGCCATGGCCTGCGACTTCGAAAACGCCTCTTTTTCCATGATGGTCTACGACAACCTCGTCCCGGGATTTTCCCCGCCCGGCTGTTCCACGGTCTGCCTCGTGTGCCTGTGCGGCTACGACCATTGGCGGCCTTTCGAAGCGGATTATCTGGCCGGGCGCAAGGCCGCCTACGTGGCCGAAAAGCGCCGCCTGAGCGACATCCTGATCCGCCGGGCCGAGGCCCTGGCCATCCCCGGGCTCTCCTCGATGATCGTCATGCGCGACGCGTCCACGCCGCTGACCAACCGCCGTTTCACCGGCAACGCCTACGGCTCCATCTACGGCTTCGCGCCGACGGCGGACAACGCCTTCCTGACGCGCCTGCCGAACACGACCAGCGTGCCCGGGCTGTATCTGGCCAGCGCCTGGGGCAGCCCCGGCGGCGGCTTTACCGGCGCGCTTATGGCCGGCCGCCAGGCCTACGCGGATATGGGCAAGGATTTGGTCTAGACGCCAGGGACAAGGGCGTCCGGCGGCGGGGGCAGGGCGGCGAGCGCCCGGCGCACGGCGTCGCAAAAGGCGTCGCCGGCCGGGTTTTCCGGCGCGCCTTCGCGGCGAAGGAGCAAGACCGGCGCGGCAAGCGTCTCCTCCTCCCAGCGCAGCGCCGCCAGGGTTCCGGCCGCGTGCTCCTCGCGCACGGCCAGCCACGGCGCAAGGGCCAGACCGCGCCCGGCGGCCACGCAACGCTTGACCACGGCCAGGCTCGTGCATTCCGTCACCGCGCCAAGGCGCGTGCCCGCGCGTTCCAGGGCGGCGTCCACGCGGCGGCGCGCGCTCCAGATATGGCGCGTGACGAAGAGTTCCCGCCCGGCGAGCGCCCGCGGCCCGACCGCGCCGAGCGCCGCCTCGGGCGTGTGCGGCGCGGCGATGACGCAAAGCGGCTCGCGGTGGATTTCCTCCATGACCACGCCCTCGGCCGCGAACGGTTCGCCAAGGAGCAACCCCAGGTCCAGCGAGCCCTGGCGCAGTTCCCGGGCCAGCCCCAGCCGGGAATGCGTGGCCAAAAGCAGGCGGGTGTGGGGATAGCGGCGGCGAAAGCCCTCGAGGACCGCCGGGGCGATGCCGAGCGCCAGGGTCTCGGGCAGGCGGACGGAAAGTTCCGGGCAGGCTTCGCCGTCGCGGCCCATGTCGCGCCGGACCTCGGCCTCGAGGTCGAGCAGCCGCCGCGCCAGGCCCGTGAGCCTGCGCCCGTGTTCGGTCAGGGCCGTATTGCCGGGCCGGCGTGCGAAAAGCCGCACGCCGAGCGCCTCTTCCAGGGTCTTGATCTGCGCCGTGACCGTGGAGGGCGCGAGGTGGAGCGCCTTGGCCGCCTGGCGGAAGGACAGGCTGTCGGCCACGGCGAGAAAGGTACGCAGTTGCCAGGGATCGAGCATGTTCGATTTTCCCGAACGCCTTGTGCGGATGTCTTCGTTTGCCCAAACACCTACGCGGGATTACATGACGTCGCAATGTTTCATCGCATCGAACACCGCCGCCGGCGCGGCAAGAGGACTGCGTCATGGCCCTTGCCCACATCGTTTTGCTGAGCCTGGCCGCCTTTTGCGGCGGCTTCACCCAGGGGCTGACCGGGTTCGGCTCCACCCTGGTCGCGCTGCCCATCCTGGCCATGGCCCTTGACCTCAAGCTGGCCACGCCCATCTGCTGCCTGCTGGCCGTGGTCATCAACATCGTGCTCACGGGCCGGCTGCACGGCCACATCCGCTGGCCGGCCCTGCGCCTGCTCATCCTCGCTGCGCTGCCGGGCATGGCCATGGGGGCCAGGGCGTTGCTCGTGGTGCCCGGGGACTGGCTCAAGCTGGCGCTGGCCGTGGCCGTGCTCGTGTTCGTGGCCGGCGCGTGGCGGCGCGGCGGCGGGGGCCGGCGGCCGGGGCGGCTGCTCGGGATCGCGGCCGGGTTCGTCGCCGGGGGCATGGGCGCGGCCATCGGCGTCAACGGGCCGCCCATCGTGGCCTGGATCTCGCGCCAGGGCTACGACCGCAACGCCGCCCGGGCGACGCTCACGACCTTTTTCCTTTTGGCCGGCATCGGCGTGGTTGCTTCCCAGGCGGTCGCCGGGCTGGTCACGGCCGACGTGCTGCACGCCTTCGCCGTCGCCGTGCCGGCCGTGCTGTTGGGGCTTGGCGCGGGCATGGCCGGCTGCGGGCGTATCGGGGAGCAGGGCTTCGCCAGGGCTGTGCTCGTCGTGCTGGCCCTTTCCGGGGCGAGCCTGCTGGTCCAGGGCGTGACGGGCCTGGCCGCCTCCTGACCGGACTTGGCGAGGCCGGGCTTGGCTTGGCCGGACAAAAGGGGTAGTGGTCACTGCTCCGGTGCGCCGGCCGGCCTGATTCCCGGGCCTGCCTGTCGCGCGCCGCCCCATACCCCCATGTTCGTCAGCATCGATCCGGCAACCGGCCAGACCCTGGCCCGCTATCCCTGTCACGACGCCCTGGCCGCGCGGCTGGTCGTCGAGGAATGCGCCGCAGCGCAGCGGTTGTGGCGCGACGTGCCCCTTGACGACCGCCTGGCCGTGCTGTCGCGTCTGGCCGACTTGCTCGAAGGCCGGGTGGAACACCTCGCCGGGCTGGCCACGCGCGAGATGGGCAAGCTCTTGCCCGAGTCCCGGGCCGAGGTGCGGCGCTGCGCCCGGGCCTGCCGCTTCTACGCAAAGATGACGCCGCGCTGGCTCGCGCCGGAAGCGTTTGCCGCGGAAACCGGCCGGCGCATGGTCGTTTTCGAGCCGCTCGGCGTGGTCCTCGCCGTCATGCCCTGGAATTTTCCGTACTGGCAGGTGCTGCGCGCCGCCATTCCGCTGCTGGCCGCGGGCAATGGCGTGCTCGTCAAGCACGCCGCCAACGTGACCGGTGCGACGCTGGCCCTCGAGGCGCTCTTCGAAGAGGCCGGGCTGCCGGGCGGGGTCTTTTCCCTGCTGCGCGTCGAGGAGGCGCTCGTGGCCGAAGTCGTCGCCCATCCGGCCGTGCGCGGGGTGACGCTCACGGGCTCGGCCAGGGCCGGCGCGGCCGTGGGGGCTTTGGCCGGCGCGGCCGTCAAAAAGGCGGTCATGGAGCTCGGCGGGTCCGATCCGTTCATCGTCCTCGCCGACGCCGCCCTCGACGACTGCTGCGTCGCCGCGGAAACCGCGCGCATGCGCGTGTGCGGGCAAGCCTGCATCGCGGCCAAGCGCTGCATCGTCGAAGCGCCCCTGGTGGAGGCCTTTACCGCGCGCCTGGCCGAACGCCTGGCCGCGCACGTTCCGGGCGACCCGTGCGATCCGGCCGTCACCGTGGGGCCCCTTGCGCGCGAGGACCTGCTTCATAACCTGGACCGGCAGGTGCGCGCGTCCGTGGCCCTGGGCGCGCGCGTGGTGTGCGGCGGCCAGCGGCTGCCGGAACCGGGCTTTTTCTACGCGCCGACGCTTTTAGCCGACGTGCGGCCGGGCATGCCGGCCTTCGACGAGGAGCTGTTCGGGCCGGTTGCCGCCGTGGTCGCGGCAGACGACGCCGCAGGCGCCGTAGCCCTGGCCAACGCTTCGCCCTATGGCCTTGGGGCGAGCATATGGACGGCGGACACGGCGCGCGGCCTGGAACTGGCCCGGCGCATCGAGGCCGGCATGGTCGCGGTCAATGCCGTGCCGCGCTCGGATTTCCGTCTGCCCTTCGGCGGCGTCAAGCGTTCGGGCTACGGCCGGGAGCTGTCCCGCTGGGGGCTGCTGGAATTTTGCAACATCAAGTCCATCATCGTGGAGGACGCATGAGCGGCGGCAAGGAAACGGACATCGCACGCGAGGCCGAGGCCCTGGAACAGGAAATGGCTGCGGTCGCAGAGAAGAAAACCGCCGTGGAAAAGCGCGTGCGCGAACTCATGGCCGCCGAGGACCCCCGCGCCGGGGTTTCCTACGCCCAGGAGATTTTCGAGGCGCAGCAGGAAAAGCTGATGCTCGCCACCCAGCACGAGGTTCTGCGCCGCCGTCGCAACCGCCTGCTCTTGGAACAGTAGCCGTCCGGGCCGGACGCGGCAGGACAAGGATTTGTACCGCGCCTTTCGCTCCCCCGCCCCGTTCACGCCATCCGTTCGGAAAGAGCGCCTGTTTGCGTCGCAAACAAGTTTTTACAATATCTTGTAATTCACTGGGTTATTTCGATCTCGCGCGAGACCGTACAAAAACCTGTACGCTTCCTCGCGGTGTTGGCGGCAAGCGTAAAAGCATTTGTACCGAAAAAAGGCGCATCGGAGGCCTGCCGCACGGCTTTGGTTGTGGATGATGTCGCTTGGCTGCTGAAATATTGGGATAATATCTGAAATGACAAATGTTGGCACGCCCGTTGCTATACTCGAGTCATCCTTCCTCCGAAAAGGACATTTCTGAAAGCGGCTCCGGGATGGCGACCTGGAGCCGCTTTCTCATTGGGCGACAGGCAACGGACAAGCGCGTTCACGAAAAAAAGGCCGCCCGGCGATTACGCCGGGCGGCCTTTTCGTTGCAGCCGGATGGGGCTAGCCTCCCCCGTCGAGGAGGTCCAGGAGGGGATCATCCCCTCCTGGCCGCCGGAGGCATTCTTTCTTCTCTTCCCACGCCTCGTTACTGCTTGGGATGCTTGGTGCGGCAGGCCCGTTCCACGCCCCAGGCCGCGTCGTCGCGATCGATGGCGACAAGGTTGCTGATCATGCAGTCCAGGGCGGCCTGGGAATAGGCGCGGCACTCCTCGGCCTTGGCGTCCTGGAAGCGGCATTTGCAGGCGCGGCGCATGAGCATGCCGCCGTCGCGCGAGGCGGCGCGCTTGGTGTTGACCATGACGCATTCCGCATAGGTTTTCGGGCCGAAGCCCTGGGCCGCGGCCGGGGCCGCCAGGCCGAGGGCCAGCAGCAGGGCCGTCGCGATGCGCGTGAGGTTCATGCCTCCTCCTGTGTCTGGCGTTGTCGGAACATCGGTTTCCAGGTTGGTCGAATCGGCCGTTGGCGTCAACCGGCGGCCGGTTCCGGGTTTTGCCGCCTACGGGGTGCCTGCCGGCCCGGGCGATGCCGGGGGCGCGCCTGGCGCGGCGGACGGGGCCGGCGCTGGTGAAGTCGTCTCCTGCGCCGGCGCGGTTGCGGGCGCGCGCTTCTTGCGCTTCCTGACGGGCTTGTTTTCGGCCGGCGGCGGCGTCTCGGCCGCGGGATTGCCGGGGAGCTCCAGGGCATCGGCCGCGGTCCTGGCGGCGGGCGTCGCCGGGGCAGGGGCTGCGGCGGGTTTCGCCGGGGCGATCGCAGGCTGCCGTGGGACCGGTTTCGCGGGGTCCTCGCGGGGCCTTGCGCGTTTGCCTTCGGCGGCGTTGCCGCGCGGGGACGCCGGCGCGGGCTGGGCGGGGGCCATGGGGATGGGCACGCCCAGGGCCTTGGCCGCGGCCGCGTTGCCCGGGTCGATGGACAACGCGCGCTCGTAGGCGCGTTTGGCCTCCTCGGGCTTGTCGGACAGGGACGCGGCCAGGGCCTCGTCCTGGGACAGGCGGGAGAGGAAAAACCGGGCGCGCGCATCGTCCGCGTCCACGGTCAGGGCCTGTTCCCAGGCGCTTTTGGCCAGCCCCGTCTTGCCCAGGCGCTTGTAGATGAGGCCGAGCAGGTTCAGGGCGGCGGCGTTTCGCGGTTCGAGCTCCAGGGTGGCTTCGAGTTCCAGGCGGGCGTTGGCCGGGGCGTCGAGCGTCCAGAAGGCGAGTCCTGACAGCAGTCGGGCCAGGGCGTCGCCGCTGTCGGCCTGCTGCACCTTGGCGAGCAGGGTCAGGCCGTCGCGCGTCCTGCCGGCGGCCACGGCTGCGAGTCCCTGGCCGACGAGGCCGCGCACATTGCCCGGATCGGCCTGTCCCATGGCCGTAAACCGCGCGCCGGCGGCTTCGGGATGACCTTCGAGCAGCTCCAGGCAGCCGAGCGTCCACAAGGCGAAAAGGTCGTCGCCGCGCGCGGCGAGTGCGGCTTCGAGGAGCTTTCGCGCCTGGTCGACGCGGCCCGCGCCGAGCTTGGCCAGGGCCAGCCGGCCTGCGGCGTAGGGGTTTTGCGGATCCTTGGCCAGGGCGGTGGCAAAGGCGTCGCCGGCCTGGTCGAAACGGCCGCGGGAAAGGGATTCCGTGCCGTAGAAAAGCAGGTCGTCGAGGCTCATGGCCTGCGCCCCGATCGGGACGGCGGCCAGACACAGGACGAGCAGCGTGCGGATGAGGGGATGCATGGGCTGGGGCTTGGCAAAGGGGCGGGGGCCTGTCAAGGCCGGGTATGGCCTGCCGGACGCCTTTGGTGTATTCTGACTCTTCGCGCCCGCCGGCTGCGGTGGGACGCCCTGGAAAGGAGGGACGCCATGAACACGCTTCGCGCCATGGGCTGCGCTCTGGCTCTCGCCGCCGGCCTTTGCGCCGGTTGCGCCGGGGAAAGCCGCACTCCGTCCAAACCCGTGCAGACGTCCTATCCGTCGCCGGATTACCCGCCCCAGGACGCCGCGCCGCAGGCTCCGGCTCCGGCCGCGTCCGCTTCCGCGCCGCAGGGGCGTCCGCTCTACGGTCCCGTGGGCCAGGCCGCCCCGGCGACGACGGCTCCGGCCGGGGCCGTCGCGGCTCCGGCTTCCGCCCCGGCCGCGCCGGCAGGGGCTTCCGGCATGGGGCGACGCCCGGTTGGCGCGCCCAATATGAACCGGCTGTTCGACGCCATGGACGCCGACCACAACGGCCGCGTGACCCTCGAGGAATGGCGCAACTTCCACGAGCGGGAATTTCGCCGCCTGGACAAGAACGACGACGGCGTGCTCACGCGCGAGGAAATGGCCGCGCCCCCGCCCCAGCGCCCGGGCGGCCCGCAGCCCGCGCCCTGACGCCCGGCCGTTCCCTTTTTTCGCGCACCCCTTCATTTCGAGACCAAGGAGAGCCCATGACCTCGCCCGTGATCCCGTTGCCCAAGGGATTTTCCTTCGCTACCGCCGCCGCCGGGTTCAAGCGGCCCGACCGCGACGATCTCGCGCTCATCGTCAGCGAGCCGCCGGCCGCGGCGGCGGGTGTTTTCACCAAGAACCTGTTCCAGGCCGCGCCCGTGCTCGTGGCCAAGAAACAGCTCCAGACCTCGGGCGGCCATGCCCGGGCCATCCTCGTCAACTCCGGCCAGGCCAACGCCTGCACCGGCGAGGACGGCCTCGCCGACTGCCGCGCCACGCTGTCGCTGGTCGCCGCCGCGACCGACCTTTCGCCCGAAGAGATTCTGCCGGCGTCCACGGGCGTCATCGGCGCCCGCCTCAAGCTGGACAAGTGGAAGGCCGCGGTGCCGTCCCTGGCTGCGAGCCTCGGCCAGACCTCGCCCGTGGCCGCGGCCAAGGCCATCCTGACCACGGACACCTTTCCCAAGCTCGCCTGGGGTACGCTTGCCACCGACGCCGGCGAGGTGCGGGTGCTCGGCATGTGCAAGGGCGCAGGCATGATCGCGCCCAACATGGCCACCATGATCGGCGTGCTTCTGTGCGACGCCAAGGTCGGGTCGCTGTGGTGGCAGGAGGCCGTGGCCGCCGCCGCGGACCGCAGCTTCAACAGCATCACCGTGGACGGCGACACCTCCACCAACGACTGCGTCCTGGCGCTGGCCAACGGCGCTTCCGAGGTCGTCATCGACTCGGCCGAGGGCCGGCAGGCGCTGCTTGCCGTCATGGTCGAGGTTTGCCAGGCGCTCGCATTCATGCTCATCCAGGACGCCGAGGGCGGCACCAAGATCCTGCGCATCAAGGTGCTGGGCGCGGCCAGCCACGCCGAAGCCGAGCTCGCCGCCCGGGCCGTGGGCAACTCGCCCCTGGTCAAGACGGCCTTTTTCGGCCAGGACGCCAACTGGGGCCGCATCGTGGCCGCGCTCGGGCGCTCGGGCGCGAACTTCAATCCCGACGAAGTGAGCGTGCGCATCGGCGGGATCACGGTATTTGAACGCGGCATGCCCGTGGCGGACGACCTGGACGCGCTGCTTGCGCCGCATATGCGCCGGGGCGAGATCAGCCTGGACGTGGAGCTCGGCAACGGCCCGGGCCGCTACCTGCTTCTGGCCTCGGACCTGACCTACGACTACATCAAGATCAACGCCGACTACCGCACGTAGAAGCACTTGAGGTGTCTTGTTCGAGCGGGTAGTTTATATTTCTACTCGCTCGAACACAGTAAGCAATAAGCAATGAAAATAGATACTGATTTATTATTGTGCTTTCGATGTGGCGCTGTTTTTGAGAATAGTTCGAGGGAGATTTTTTGTTGTCCGTATTGCAGATTTTCTATAGGGCGACAGACATATGTAAAAATATATCGATATTCTTTTGAATCTATATATTATGGTCACACATATCGCAAAACGTATGAGCGCGCTTATATAAATGTTGGCGATGTTAGTTTAAGGTATAGCCTTGTTGAACCATCCCAATTTTTAATATTTACTGGAGTTGCTATTTTATCAGGCATAATAGGCAATAGATCTGATGCGCTACTAATGAAGGTCATTAAAAAGATACGGGATCATTTTAGCTCAAAGAGAAATATTTCTAATGCTGATATTGAGCTTGCGAACAATGTTCAAGAGTTGAAAGAAAGTATTTCTCACTTTGTGAGCAGGTTTGAAATGTTGCCAGAGCCTGTTCGGCTGGCAATAATTGAAGAGATCGTTTGCAATGAAATAGGAAGAGGCAATAGGACTATGTCTCAAGAAATCAATATGCTTAATAATAAAAAGAAATTAAAAAGAGAATTCTTTGCTGCACAAAAGAGACTTCAAAGGAGACAGAAATTAAACAACTTAGATGTGAAGGATTTTTGGAACAATGTAGATTGATGCAACCACGATCCACATGGAAGCGATGATTTCATGAAAGTTGATACTAGCGACCGCGACCGTCTGACGCGGCTTGCGGATTTCCTGTTCGAAGCCGGTATGCTGCGCAAGACCCCGCGCACCGGCTACCAGTTTCTGGGTTCGGGCGCGGAAAACGTGGCCGAGCACAGCTTCCGCGCCGCCGTGATCGGCTTCGTCCTGGCCAGCCGGGCAGGGGCCGACCCGCAAAAGACCATGGCCATGTGCCTTTTTCACGACCTGCACGAGGCGCGCACCGGCGACTTCAATTACGTCAACAAGCTCTACAACACCTGCGACGCCCGCCGCGCCCTGGCCGACGCCCTGGCCGGCACCGGGCTTTCCGGCGCGGTGCTGCCCCTTTGCGACGAGCTGGAGGCCGCCGCCACCCCCGAGGCCCTGCTCGCCCAGGACGCGGACCAGATCGACCTCATCGCCAATTTGAAGGAAGAGCTCGACCGCGGCAACCGCTACGCCGCGGCCTGGATCGACGCGGCCATGGCCAGGCTTCGCACCGAAACCGGGCGCGAGCTCGCCAGGGCCGTGGTCGCCACCGACCACGCCGAGTGGTGGTTCACCGCTCCGGACCGGGAGTGGTGGAACCGCAAGAACGGCCACGATCCGGCAACCGGCTCCGGCCGGGGGGAATAGCCGCCATGCGCGTCGCCGTCATCTCCGACACCCACCTGCGCACGCCCACGTCCTGGTTCGAGGACGTCTACGCGCGCCACCTCGCCCCGGCGGACCGCCTCTACCACTGCGGCGACCACGCCGGTTACGGGCTGTGGTCGTACCTGCTCCAGCACCCCGGCTTCGAGGCCGTGGCCGGCAATTCCGACAGCTACGACCTGGCGGCCGAACTGCCGCCGCTGCTCGAACGCGACCTGTGCGGGCTGCGCCTGGCCGTCACCCACGGCTGGGGCATGCGCCAGGGCCTGGCCGAGCGCATCGCAAAGGCTTTTGCCGGCCGCTACGACCTGGTTTTTTTCGGCCATTCCCACGCCGCTAAGGACGTGACCTTCGGTGCGACGCGCCTGGTCAATCCCGGCTCGCTCTCGCCCGGCGGCTCCTTCGCCCTGCTCGATTGCGAGGAAGGGCAGGGCGTGCGTGCGGTTCGCTTCGTCTCGGTCTGACGTTTCCCCTCCACAGTCCGCCCACGGACCGCTCGGCCGCCGGTCACGCATTCCGGCTGCGTTGGTGACGCCTTGCGCATCTCTTCATTTTTGTGGATTGTCACCCGATAGGTGTATTTTCCCGGTATGGTGCAAAAAGCCCGGCCTTGAGGATGACCCGGCGGCTGACAATGCCAAAGTGCCCGTTGCGGCAAGCTCAGGGGGAACCATGAAATCCATCAAAATCAAAATTCTGCTGGGACTTTTTCTGGCCATCGCCGTACCCCTGGCCCTGGTGTTCGGCTTCCTTTTCCGCGCGTTCTACACACAGACCGTGGACCAGCGCATCGACGCCGTCACGCGCGAGATCAACCAGCTCGACAACGCCATGACCATCTTCATGGACCAGGGCAAGGAGAACGTGGCGTTGCTCGCGGACGCGCCCCTGCTGCGCCAAGTGGACGCCATGCTCAGTTCCTACGTCGGTACCAAGGAGAAAACCAAAGCCATCCCCCGCGACGACGACGCCACGGGCAAGGCGATCATGGCCGCGTTCCAGGAAATGCAGAAGACCCACCCGGCATACGTGGAAGTGTACTTCGGCTCCGAGGACGGCGGTTTCGTCTCCAGCCTGCCGGACCCCGTGCCCGCCGGCTACGACCCGCGCAAGCGCCCCTGGTACCTCGACGCCCTGGCCGCGCCGGACCGCCCCGTCATCTCCAAGGCCTACATGTCAACGACCGGCGAGGCAGTGGTCGGCATCGCCAAGGTGGCGTCCGAGGGCGGCAGGCGCATCGGCACGGTCGGCGTGGACATTTCGCTCAAGGTCCTCACGGACATCGTCAAGGAGATCAGGATCGGCCGCACCGGCTACGTGGTTTTCGTCCAGAACGACGGCGTGGTCATCTCCAACCCCCGCGACGCGAAGCAGAATTTCAAGAAGATCGGCGAGCTCGGCATCCCGGGCCTTACGCAGGCCTTCGACCTCGGCTCGGGGCACGCCGTGGTGGAACTCGGCGGCGAGCGTTTCCTCGCACTGGGTCACGACGCGCCCAAGCTCGGCTGGAAATTCCTCACCTTCGTCAGCGAGGACGAGGTGGTGGGGCCGGTGCGCGCGCTCATGTGGCAGGCCGGGAGCGCCATCGCCGGCATCCTGCTGCTGATCGGCGTTTTCATCTCCATCTTCCTGCAAAGGGAGATTTTCCGGCCCCTGACTCGCATGATCGGCCAGCTGCGCGCCATCGGCGAAGGCCGCTACGACGCGCGGCTGCGCGTGCACCGCAGCGACGAGGTGGGCCAGGTCTACGACGCACTCAACCAGACCGCCGAAACCCTGGCCGCCAACGTCGGCGAGGTCGAACAGCGCCGCGCCGAGGCCGAACGCACGGCCCGCGAGGCCGAGGAGGCGCGCCGCCAGGCCGAGGAAGCCCGCGCCCGGGCCGAGTCGGCCAAGGCTTCGGGCATGCTCGACGCGGCGGAACGGCTCAAGGGCGTGGTCGGCATCGTGTCCACGGCGTCCGGGGAGCTTTCCGCCCAGATCGAAGAGGCGAGCCGGGGAGCCGGCCACCAGTCCGGCCGCATCAACGAGACGGCCACGGCCGTGGAGGAGATGTCCGCCTCGGTCCTGGAGATCGCGCGCAACGCCGGCGCGACCGCCTCCCTGGCCGACAAAACGCGCGAAGCCGCTGCCGGGGGCAGGACGCAGATGGAAAAGGTACAACGCGACGCGCACGGCATCCACGACGGTTTCCAGGAGGTCTACGCCTCGGTGTCGGCGCTTTCGGCCAAGGCCGACGGCATCGGCTCCATCGCCCGGACCATCGAGGACATCGCCGACCAGACCAACCTGCTGGCCTTAAATGCCGCCATCGAGGCGGCCCGCGCCGGCGAGGCCGGACGCGGGTTCGCCGTGGTCGCGGACGAGGTCAGGAAGCTCGCCGAGAAGACCATGAGCGCCACCAAGGAGGTCGGCGAGGCCGTTTCCGGCATCCAGCAGGGCGTGGGCGGCACGCTCGGCGGCATGGACCGCACCAGGGAGGTCGTGGCCCAGTCCATGGCCCAGACGGAGGAGGCGGCCGCGGGGCTCGACGCCATCCTGGCGCTTGTCGGCGAATCCACGGACCAGGTGCGCTCCATCGCCACGGCGGCCGAACAGCAGTCCGCCGCAACCGAAGAGATCAACCGCCATATCGACGAGATCAACGGCATCTCCAGCGAAACGGCCGAGGCCATGCATCACGCCTCCGGGGCCGTGGCCGAGCTTGCGCGTCAGACCGAAGCGTTGCGCGAGCTCATCGCCTCCCTGGAGGAGGAAAGCGGCGGCGCCGCCGTGCGGGCCCTCGGCAGATAGGCGCGAAAACCGATGCACGAACCCGTGCTCTTCGCCCTGGCCGGAATCCTGGCCCTGGGTGCGGCCTGCCAGTGGATCGCCTGGCGGGTGAAGCTGCCGGCGATCCTGTTTCTCCTGGCCACGGGCGTCCTGGTCGGGCCGGCGCTCGGCTGGCTGCACCCCGACGCCCTGCTCGGCGACCTGCTCTTTCCGTTCGTCTCCCTGGCCGTCGCCGTGATCCTGTTCGAGGGCAGCCTCACCCTGCGTTTCTGCGACATCCGGGGCTTGGGCTCGGTCATCCGCAACCTCATCACCGTGGGCGTGGCCGTCACGCTCGGCATCACGGCCGTGGCCACGCGCCTGACGCTCGGTCTGTCCTGGAGCCTGTCCTTCCTTTTCGGCGCGGTCATGGTGGTCACCGGGCCAACGGTCATCGCGCCCATGCTGCGCGCGGTGCGCCCGACCCAAAGCGTGGGCCGGGTGCTTTTGTGGGAAGGCATCCTCATCGATCCCATCGGCGCGACTCTGGCCGTGCTCGTCTATCAGTGCATCGTGGCCGAGAGCGTCGGCGGGGGACTGGTCACGGGGGGCATCGTCTTCGGCAGGATCCTCGCCGTGGGACTCGTCTGCGGCAGCGCCGCCGGCTATGCCTGCGGCACGGTGCTGCGGCGCTACCTTCTGCCCCAGTACCTGCACAACGTCTTCACGTTGGCCCTGGTCTGCGGGCTGTTCGCCGCGTCCAACGCCCTGGCCCCGGAAGCGGGCCTCCTGTCCGTCACGGTCATGGGCATCTGGCTGGCCAACATGGACATCGTGGAACTCGAGGAGATCCTCGCCTTCAAGGAGAGTCTGAGCCTGCTGCTCATCTCGAGCCTCTTCATTCTCCTTGCCGCGCGCACGCAGCTGGCCGGCTTCGCCGCCCTGGGCTGGAAGGCGCTCGGGGTCTTCGCCGCCATCCAGTTCCTGGCCCGGCCCATCAGCGCCCAGCTGTGCGCCCTGGGCTCCAGGCTCTCTTCCGGCGAGCGCCACCTGCTCGCCTGGATCGCCCCGCGCGGCATCGTGGCCGCGGCCATCTCCGCGCTCTTCGCCATCCGCCTGGGCCAGACCGGCCACGCCGAGGCCGCGGTCCTCGTGCCGCTCAGCTTCACGGTCATAAGCGGCACCATCCTGCTGCAAAGCTTCACCGCCGCGCCCCTGGCCGCGGCCCTTGGCGTGCGCGATCCCGACCCTGCCGGGTTCCTGCTGGCCGGGGCCAATCCCGTGGCCCAGGCCATCGCCCTGGAGCTTAAAAACCAGGGTGTGGCCGTCATGCTCGCCGACCAGGACTGGTCCGCGGTGCGCGCGGCGCGCATGCAGGGGCTGCCCGCCTATTGGGGCAATCCCGTGTCCGAGCATGCCGACCGGCATCTGGACCTGACCGGCGTCGGGCAGTTGCTCGCGCTCATGCCGCAGCTCGAGCAAAACGCCCTGGTCGCCCACTACTACCGCACGGAATTCGAGCCCGAGGCGATATTCTGCGTGCGCACCGACCAGCCCGGCAGCGCCGCGCCGGTGGAGAAAAGCCGTTTCCGCTTCGCCGGCCGCTACCTCTTCGGCGAGGACGCGCCCTACGCCGTCCTGGAGGAGCGGGTGGCGGCCGGGGCGCGCGTGCGCACGACGGCCCTGACCGAGGCCTTCCCCTACGACCAGTACCGCGAGCAGCAGCGCGACGAGGGCCGGCTGCCGCTTTTCGCCGTAAGCCCGGACGGCCGGGTCCACGTCTTTTCCGACAAGGTCGATTTCACGCCCGGCCCCGGCTGGAAGATCCTGGCCCTGCCCCGGGGCGGCGAGGACACCGCCCGGCGCGCCTGAGCGGCGTCCCCGCCGCCCCGCGCACGCGAAACGGCCCCGCTCCCGAATCCCGGGAGCGGGGCCGTTTGCATGCGTGGCGGCGAGATCGCCTAGATGCGCACCTTGATGACCGAAAGCAGGTCGTTGACGTAGCCGCCGTCGCGTTTGTACTCGCGGTAGCCGGCGCTGTGGGAGCAGCCCACGGCGTAGAGCTTGTCGCCGTCCGCGACGAGGTGGGACGTGGACTGGCCGCAGCTCAGCTGGCAGAAGACGTCGGCTAGGTCCGCCACGTCGCCGGGCGCGTGCTCGGGGTTGGTCGAGGCGACGATGCGGCCGCCGGCCTCCACGAACATGCCTTCCGAACCGTCCAGGATGCGCCCGGCGCCGTCGCGGGGCAGGGCGTCGTGCAGCATGGACAGGAACTGGGGCTCGGAGTCGAACACGATGCCGATGCCGCCGAGCACGGCGCCTGGCCGGGTGAGCGAGGTGATGGCCGCATTGTAGATGTAGGTGGGTCGCTCGCGCCCGTTGTCCGCGTAGAGGTCCGTGGCCTCGAAGTCCGAGACGCGGTAGCGCTGGGAATCGTTGAGGGAGAGGGTTTCGGCGACGCAGCGCATGTGGAGCGTGCGACCTTCCTGGCGGTGTTCGTCGGGGTTGGAGCAGGCCAGGATGCAGCCTTCGCGGTCGTAGACGAAGAGGTTGGTGTACACCGTGTACAGGCTGTTGACGTAGGCCAGGATCTCGCGCATGCGGGCGCGGTCGGATTCGGCAAGGCGCGGCGCTTCGAGCATGCGCCGGAAATCCGAGGTCAGCGCCCACCAGCGGCAGTCGTTGGCCCGCTCGTAGAGGTTGCGGTCCATGATGTCGATGGCCAGGGCGGCCAGGAAGCGGACGTCGTGCAGGCGCGAGGACGTGACGAGCTTCAAAAGGCCCCCGGTCGAGGTCTGGAACACCTGCTGCACCTGGTCGCCGATCTTTTTGACCTCGTTTAGGACATGGGGCAGGGCCTGCGCCTCGACCCGCTCCGAGACGTCGGCCTGGACGGATTTCTTGGCGGCCATGATCTCGCCGTTTTGCACTACGAGCTGCAGGTCCGACAGCACGTTCTCCGAAGCTTCCTCGACCTGGATCAGGCGTGCGGAGAAGATGGCGTTGCGCCGGATGGCGGCCTCGTCCAGGCCGTGGCCGTTGGCGCCGTTTCGAAAGGCCGTGGCCACGCGCTTGAGCACCTGGCCGTACCAGGGCAGGCCGATGAAGCCCTGGTAGCCCTTGGTGGGCAGGGTCCTCGACAGGTAGGCCTCGCCGCCGAGCTGGGCCATTGCGAAATCGTCGCGCAGGGCCAGGTTGTAGACGCGGCCGCGCGGCGCGCGCGCCGGGTCGCTCGTGGCGATGGCCCGGCCGGCCTCGTCGAGGACGAGGATGACGATGTCCTCGGACGAGCGCTCGAGGTTCTCGAAGATGCCCGCCATTTCGCCGTCGAAATCGAAGACCAGGCAGAGCACGCCGAGCGCCGCGCCTGTGGCGGGGTGCTTGATGGCCTGGGAGTAGACCAAAGCGTCGCCGCGCCCCGGCAACAGGTCGGTTTCGCGGTAGGTCTCGACGTAGGACGGCGCGGCGAGCGTCTCGGCCAGCAGGGGATCGGCGCTGCGTGCGATGGGATTGTCCTGGTCCAGGTGGGCGCGCACGACCCCGGCCGTGTCGCAAACGATGATCTCGTTGTAGACGGTGTACTTTTCCCGGTACTCGCGCAGCCTTGATACGATGCGCGCCTCGGCGTCCGGGTCGTCCTCGCCGCCCGCGAGGAACCGGACGAGGTCGTCGTCGGTGGCCAGGAAGCCGACGTCGGCCGTGCGTTCGAAAAGATTGCGCTTGAGAATGTCGATGGCGACCTGGGCCACGGCCGTGATTTCCAGAACCACCTTCTGGGTGTTTTCCAGCACCAGCGTGTCCACGAGGTTTTTTTGCAGGGATGTGAAATTGTCCTGGGTGCTGCTGATGAAGTCGATCAGCGTCTGGGCGATGCGGCTGCAATTGATCTTGCCGGTCAGGGTCGCCCGGGTCCACTGGCGGTCGAGGCGGCTGAGGACGCCCTGGCAGTTCTCGACGCCGGCCATGGCGCGCAACAGGGATTGTTCGTGTTTCTTGATCAGTTCTTTGTTCATTACGGCAGCCTCCGATAGGCACGTCTTCTTGCGACGCCCGTCTGCGCCGGCAATGCGGCGGCATGCCGCACATGCGGCAACGGGCCGGGCCATGGTCCCCTGGTCCCCGGAAACAGCGGCGGCGACGTGGAAACCGCTGCAACGGGGAAGGCGTTCCCGGACATTTTACATTTCAGGCATTCCTCCTCTGAACATTGGCGACCGTTAACGTCACGTGCAACGCACGGCATCGCGATCGTTGTACGTTCCCATGACGATTCCGCTCGCTTCTGCCCGCCCGCTTGGTGTGAAAAAATTCGATGCTGCAGTGGATTGCGCTATGCCTTAAGGATGCGCCGCATTTTCGGGCACGCGGCCGTCATGCAGGGGGTTCTTTCCGGCGACAGCTCCGGCGGCAAGGGCCCGTTGTGCCTCATTGCAGCATTGTGAGACATTATTGTCAACAATTTTGGGAAGAAGTCGCGCTTCCTGCAGATATCGCGATTATCCCCGTGCCGCGCTGCAGTGCCCCTGCGGTCGGGCAAAAAAAAAGGGCGCGGCATTGGCCGCGCCCTGGATGGCTGGAATGGGAGAGGCGGGCTATTTCTCGGCGCTCGCCGGGCCGCCGGGCACGTTGCGCGGGCCGAGGATCTGGTCGTTGACGATCTCGATCTTGGCCGCGTCCTGCACGCTCTTGAGGTAGGCGTTGAACATTTCCGTGCGCTTGGTCTGGGTCAGGGTCTGGAGCCAGCGCTCCTTCTCCTTGTCCCACAGGGCGGGGTCGGCGGGTACGCGCTTGTTGAGGCCCGCCAGCACGTAGCCGTCGGACACGGCGTAGGCCGTGTGGAACCAACCCGGCTCCTTGGCCTCGAAGGCCGTCTGCGCAAGCACGGGCGCCATGCCGAGGCCGGGGATGAAGCCCTGGCGCGTGAACGGCTGGGACACGGTGATCTTGTCCTTGTATTCGGCCAGCACCTTCTGCCGGCCCTCGGGCGTCTCCATGGCCTTGGCCAGTTCGTCGGCCTTGGCCCGGGCCCGTTTCTGGCCCTCGTCGGCGGTCAGGCGGTCCTTGATGACGTCCGTTACCGCTTCCAGGGGCTCGAAGCCCGCCGGCTTGACGTCGGCCACGCGGGCCATGATGAAGCCGTCCTGGGTGGACAGCGGCGTGTCGGCCGCCTCGCCTTTCTTCATCTTGAACAGCATGCCCACGGCCTGTTCGGAAAGGCCCAGGGCCGGGGGCGGGGTCTGCTGGTCGAAGAAGTCCGAGGTGGCGAGCTTGAGCTTCTCCTCGCCGGCGGCCTTGGCCAGATCCTCGCCCGAGGCGACCTTTTCCTGGATGGAATCCAGGGCCTTGGTCAGCCTGTCCGAGGCCTTGCGCTCGGCCAGTTCGGCACGGATGTCGTCCTTGACCTCGGCCAGGGTCTTCTCCCCGGCGGCCTGGTGCTCGCCGGCCTGGATCAGGTGCAGGCCGAGGCTCGTGCGCACGGGCTCGCTGATTTCATCCTTCTTGAGCGCGAAGGCCTTTTCCTCGAACGCGCCGAACTCCTTGGGCAGGCTTCCCTTGGGCAGCCAGGCCCAGTCCTCGCCGATGAGGCCTTCGGGGTTGTTGGGATTTTTCGGCAGAAGCGAAGCGAAGTCCGCGCCGGCCTTGAGCTTGGCGGCCAGATCCTTGAGCTTGGCCTCGGCCGCGGCCACGGTTTCCTTGGACGCGTCCGGGGGCAGCATGATGAGGAAATGGCGCACCCGAACCTGTTCGGGCTTGGCGTACTTCTTGCGGTTGGCCTCGTAGGCGGCTGCGATGTCGGCGTCCGTGACCTCGTCGGGCTTGGCCAGGGCCTTGGGCGTGAATTCCACGTAGTCGATCTTGACCTGGGCGGGCGTGGCGAACTGGTCCTTGCGCGCTTCGTAATAGGTCTTGATCTGGTCGGCCGTGGGCGCGAAGCCTTTGGTGAAGTCCTCGGCCTTGAAGGGGATGTAGTCGATGACGGCCTGCTCGCGCATGAAGTCGAAGATGGAGCGCGCCTCGGCGTCGGTCACCGTGGCCGGCATGCCCACGTAGGCGGCGAGCTTCTCCAGAAGCAGGTTCTGGCGGAAGTCGTCCTCGAACTCGCCCGGGGTCACGCCGTTGGCCTTGAGCAGGCTCTCGTAGCGCTTGGCGTCGAACTGCTTGGATTCGTTCTGGAAAGCCGGAATTTTGGCGATCTCGGCGCGCAGTTCGTCGGCGCTGACCGCGATGCCGAGCTTTTTCGCCTGCCCTTCCAGCAGCCGCGTGGTCACGAGATTGCTGAACACCTGCCAGCGAAAACCCCCGTCCTGGAGCTGCTTGTCCGTGACGCCGGGATTCTTGCTTTTCACCAGGCGCAGGTTTTCCTGGTAGGCCTTTTCATAATCCTTGATGAGCAGGGGCTCACCGTCGACGGTGGCCAGCACCGTCGCCTTGTCGCCCCGGAAATTGCCCACGCCCCAGAAGACGAAGACGATGATGATCAGTCCGAAGACGATCTTGATGCCCCAGGACTGGGCGTGTTTGCGCATCGGATCGAGCATGGTTTCTCCTCGGTGGGGAGCGGCGGCGTTAGCCCCGCGCGCTCCGAACCCGGTTGAGCAGGCCGCCGGCCCGGATGATTTCCAGTTCCTGGGCGGTCAGATCGTTTTTCACGGCAATTTCGCCCACGCCATCCACGGTCATCGTGGTCGTGCCGCCGGGCGTGATGGAGCCCGTGGCCAGGGTGATCGCCGCGCCCTGGGGGATGCGGCCGTAATCGGCGGGGTCGGCCAGAAGCAGCGGCAGGATGCCGAAATTGACCAGGTTGGCCCGGTGGATGCGGGCCAGGGATTTGGCCACCACCGCGGCGACGCCGAGATAGCGCGGCCCGAGCGCCGCGTGTTCGCGGCTCGAGCCCTGGCCGTAGTTCTCGCCGCCGAGGATGATGCCCTTGCCGAGCTTTTTGATGCGCGGCACGAACTCGGCGTCCACCCGGCTGAAGATGTATTCGCTGATGGCCGGGATGTTGGAGCGCAGCGCCGTGATCTGCGCCCCGGCGGGCAGGATGTGGTCCGTGGTGATGTCGTCGCCGACCTTGAGCGCCACCTTGGCTGCGACGACCTCGGGCAGCGGGGCGAACGGCGGCAGCGGCGCGATGTTCGGGCCCCGCCGGATCTCCACGTCGCCGCCGTCGGCCGGCGGATAGAGGAACAGGCTGCGGATGTCCGGGGCGTCGGCCGGCAGTTCGGCCTTGGCCGGGGCCTCGCCCCAGGTGGCCGGGTCGGAGAACTCGCCGCGAAGGGCGGTCACGGCCGCGACCTGCGGGCTGACCAGGAACACCTTCGCGTCCTGGGTGCCCGAGCGGCCCTCGAAATTGCGGTTGAACGTGCGCGCGCTCACGCCCCCGGAGACCGGCGAGCCGCCCATGCCGATGCACGGACCGCAGGCGCACTCCAGGATGCGCGCGCCGGCGTCGAGCAGGGCGTCGATGCGGCCCTTGGCGGCGAGCATCTTGAGCACCTGCTTGGAGCCCGGGGCGATCAGCAGGTCGGTCGTGGGCGCGACGCGCTTGCCTTCCAGGATGTCGGCCACGGCCATGAGGTCGGCGTAGGAGGAGTTGGTGCACGAGCCGATGCAGGACTGGTCCACCTTCATGCCGGCAAGCTCGGCAATGGTCGTCGCCCGGTCGGGCATGTGCGGCGCGGCGGCCATGGGCACGAGCGCCGACAGGTCGATCTCCACCACCTCGTCGTAGGTCGCGTCCGGGTCGGCGGCAAGCGGCGTGAAGTCGCCAGGGCGGCCCATGGCGGTCAGGAACGCCTTGGTCGCGTCGTCGCTCGGAAAAATGGAGGTCGTTGCCCCGAGTTCCGCGCCCATGTTGGTGATGACCGCGCGCTCGGGCACCGACAGCGTGGCCACGCCCGGGCCGGCGTACTCGATGACCTTGCCGACGCCGCCCTTGACCGTGAGCATGCCAAGGAGCTTCAGGATCACGTCCTTGGCCGTGGCCCAGCCCGTAAGCTTGCCCGTCAGGTTGACCTTGACCACCTTGGGCATGGCGATGACGTAGGCTTCGCCGGCCATGGCCAACGCCACCGACAAGCCGCCCGCGCCCATGGCCATCGCGCCCACGCCGCCGGCCGTCGGCGTGTGGGAGTCGGAACCCACGAGCGTCTTGCCGGGCTTGGCGAAGTTTTCCAGGTGCAGCTGGTGGCAGATGCCCGTGCCGGGGGGCGAGAAGATGATGCCGTACTTGGCGGCCACGGTGCGCAGGTAGGCATGATCGTCGGGATTGCGGAAGCCCATCTGCAGGGTGTTATGGTCCACATAGCTCACGGAAAGCTCGGTGCGCACGCGGGGCAGGCCGATGGCTTCGAACTGAAGGTAGGCCATGGTGCCCGTTGCGTCCTGCGTGAGCGTCTGGTCGATGCGCAGGGCGATTTCGGAACCCGGCGTCATTTCGCCGGAAACAAGATGGTCCTTGATGATCTTTTGCGTCAGATTCAACGGCATGGGAGGTCCTTTTGGCTGTCGGGAAAGGGAGAAATGTCCGGCCTGCATGCCTTCCCCGGACGGCGAAGTCAAGGGTCGGCCCCGCAGCCGTCGGGCCGGGCGAAGGACCGCCAGCTTTTAAAGATCGCCATGGAGGTCGGCCCCGCAGCCGTCGGGGCGGGCGCGACGCGTCGCCGAAGCGTGTTGACGCGACAGGGAAACAGGCGCACAGGGGTAAGGTCAGAAAAAAGGAGCGCCTTATGGATTTCAAGGATGTCATGGCGGCACGCCGGGCCGTCAACTTCTTCGACCCCGACCGCGACGTGCCCCAGGCCGACCTGGAAGCGATGCTCGAAACCGCCGTGCGCGCACCCTCGGGCTTCAACCTCCAGCCCTGGAAAGTGGCCGTGCTGCGCGACCCCGCCCGGAAAGCCAAGCTGCGCGCCCTGGCCTGGAATCAGCCAAAAATTACCGAAGCGCCCGTCGTGCTTATGTTTCTTGCAGACACCCAAGCCTGGAAGGTCTATGAGCCCTCCTTCGAACGCCAGTTCTCCTACCTCGTGGAAACCGGCCGTTTCAAACCGGAAGAGCGCAACGCGTTCATCGCGGCCGTGCAAGGCATCTACGGCGACACCCCGGAGAAATCCCTGGCCTTCGGCGTAAAAAACACCGCTTTTCTCGCCATGACCTTCATGTACGTCGCTGCCGCCGCCGGCTACGTCACCCACCCCATGGACGGGTTCGACCACGACGGCGTGCGCGCCGCCTTCGGCATTCCCGACCGCTTCTGGATTCCCCTGCTCATGGCCGTGGGACATCTCAAGCCCGGCGTTGCGGTCGCGCCGCCCAAATGGCGCTTCGGCCCGGACGATATCCTCTATAACCTGCCCGAATAGGGCATCGGAGCATCCCCATGCGCAAGATTATCCTCGCCATCGTCTGTCTTGTCGCCCTCGGCCTCGCCTCCGCGACAGGCTTCGCCCAAGGCCAGAATGCGCAACAGGAAAAAACCGCCGAACCGGCCGCGCCCGTGCTCGACGGCAAAACCCTCGACCCGCCCCATACCTCCGCGACGTTCTGGATACTCCACATCGTCGCGCCCGTGGCCGGCCGCTTCGATGCGACCTCCGGCGTCATCGACATCCCCGCCAAAGACCCGGGCAAAGGCCACGTCGCCTTCACCGTGCAAACCAAAAGCGTGGACACCGGCGTCGCCGCTCGGGACAAGCACCTCAATACGCCGGAATTCCTGGATAGCGCCAACTACCCGGAAATGAAGTTCGCAAGCGAACGCATCGTTGCGGCCGGAAAAGGCGTCTATACCGTCACCGGCAAACTCACCATCAAGGATGTGACCAAAATCGTCTCCATCCCCGTCAAATACCTCGGCACCAAGCCCAACCCCATGATGCCCTGCGTGGACGCCTCGGGCTACGAGGCGCACCTCTCGCTCAACCGGCTGGAATACCACGTCGGCACAGGCAAATACTTCAAAATGGGCGTTGTCGGCGACATGGTCGATATCCGCCTCGCTGGCGAAACCCTGGCCAAGCGGCCCGGCTGCGTGAAGGGAGAGTAGGAGGAGGCGGGGAGGGGGAGAGAGGGCGGGGAAGGGAGAGAAGAGGAAGATGCCTCCGGCGGCCAGGAGGGGATGATCCCCTCCTGGACCTCCCCGACGGGGGATGGGTAAGCGGGTGGATGCGTGGTCGGCGGGCGGTGCGTCGGGGTCTGTGGTCGCGGAAATGGGGCTGCCGTGCTGCTCGGCTTTGCGGCCTGCGGGGCAGCCCCATTTCCGCGACCAAGGGCGCCAGCGGCGAAGCGCCGCATTTTAAGAAGTAAAATTCCTCAAAGATTTTTTTTCAAGAGGCTTTCAAAGTAAAAGTTCTAAGAATTCGCTCCGAAGGAGCGACGGCCCCATCTTCGTACCGCCAACGCCAGACCTTCCGGTGCCCGTGGCCTCCCCCGAGCCACGACGCCGGACGGGGGGACCGGGGGGAGTGACTCCCCCCGGCGGGGTCTGGGGCAGCGCCCCAGCGGGTGCAGGGCAGCGCCCTGCCAAGGCCTGGGGGCGCGCCCCGGTTGTTCGCTTTCGAGCATGGCGTTATAGGGGAGAAAAGCCATTGACCGGGGGTGACGGTGAGACGGATCGGCTGTATGGCGCTTGTTTTTTTCCTGGGGTGCGGCGCGGCTGCGGCGCAGGCTGCGCCGATGCGCGTGACGGCTCGGGAGCAGCCTCATGCGCAGCCCCGGGAGCAGGGGCAGGATCAGGGCCGGGAGGTGATGCTCCAGACCATCGGCATGCTGGCCGGCCAGGGGCTGGTGCTGGGGCACGAAGCGCTGGCCGGGGTGTTTGTCCGCTACGACAAGCGACTGCTTTCCCAGGAGGATGCCGCGCGCGCGGCGGCGGACCAGTTGCGTTACGCCGACTGGGTGCTGGGCGTTTTCAAGGGCCGGCTCATGCGCGAGCTGAGGGAGCAGGAGCGCAAGGATTTGACGCTCTTGATCGGGTTTTACGAAGTGGAGCGGCAGGCGGTTCAAGCGCTTGCGACGTACGTCAAGGACGGCGGCGCAAAGAACCGCGAGGCGTTCGAGGCGTTGCAGGAGCGGGTGGCGGCCGTGATTCGTCAGATCAGCCTTGGCGGCGCGCCGTGACCGGGCCGGGGCGTCGCCGTCGCCTCGCTTGCCTTTGTCTGGGGAGTGTGCCAGAGAGGACATTGTGGGGTTTCACCGTGCGTTGCGCGTATATCCCCAACGAGGAGAGGCTATGAAGAAACTGCTTTGCCTGTTGCTGCTGGCCGGCTTCCTGGCTGCCGCCCTGGCGGTCGCGCGGAATGCCGAGGCCCGGCCGCCCTGTCCCCCGGGGTATTTCTGGGACGGCCCGCGCGGCTGCATGCCCATGCCGTACTATCCGCCGCCGCCGGCCTACTATCCGCCGCCTCCGGCGTATGTGCCGCCGGCCTGTCCGCCGGGGACGTTTTGGCGCGCCGGGGCTTGCCGTCCGGTTCCGCCGCCTCCGGCTCCGGGCGTGCGGGTGTATCTGCCGCCGATCTACATCGGGCCTTAGTCGAAGCGTTTGCATGCGGCCGTCCGGGGATTCCCGGGCGGCCGTTTCATTCCGGGGCCACGGCGCACAAGAGCCCTCGCAGCTGGTAGGAACCGAAGGCCGGGTCGTAGGGCGGCGCGTCGTTCGTGAGCACGTTGGCGTTGGAAGCGAGCGCATCGAAGCCGTCCCCTTCCCGTTCGGGGAACCACCAGCCGTGGTCCATGCTGACCACGCCTTCCATGATGTCTTCCGTCACCTTGGCCCGCATGCGGATTTCGCCGCGCGGGCTTTTCACGCGTATCCACGCGCCGTCCGCGATGCCGTAGCGCGCCGCGGTTCGCGGCCCGAGTTCGGCCAGGGGATCGGGCCGGCGGGCGCGCAGGCTTGCGATCTGCCGGCCGTCGCTGTGGAAAAATTCCGGCCGTCTGGCCCCGGTGGTGAGCACGAGCGGGTATTCGCGCGCCGTTTCCGGCGCGGAGACCGGGCTTTCCGGCGGTTCGGCGAAGGAGGGCAGGGGATCGTAGCCCAGGCGGGCGAGCGCCTTGCAGGAAAGTTCCACCTTGCGGCTTGGCGTGCGGAAGCCTTTTTCCCGGTAGCGGTGGTAGGCGGGCGGGGCCATGACCATGAAGCGGTCGGCCAGTTCGTCGAAGGTGAGCCCGATGGGGGCAAGGCGCTGGTTCAGGATGTCCGTGAGGCTCTCGTCCGCGCCGGGCAGGCCGAGGCGTTGCGCCAGGTCGTTTAGGATCAGTTCGTTTTGGCGGCATTCGCCCACGGTTGCGAGCTTGCGGTGGGCGAAGACGGCCCGGGGCGCGACAAAGGGCAGTTCGATGATCTGGTCGATCTCGGGCCAGTAGGCCGACGGCAGCACGTAGTCGGCCATGGCGGCGGTCGGCGTCATGAAATGGTCGGCGACGACGAGCAGGTCGAGAGCCTTGAGGGCCTCGAGCACGCCCCGGGTGTTGGCGACCGTGGCCAGGGGGTTGTTGCCGAAAACGAGGAGTGCGCGCACGCGGTAGGGCTCGCCTGTGCGCATGGCCGTAAAAAGCCCCGGGATGTGCGCCGCGGGCATGAAGGCGCGATAGCCGCAAAGGAGCTTGAAGCGGTCCGCGCCGATGCGCTTGGCGAGCGCATCCGGGGGCAGGGCTTGGCGCAGCACGGGATAGGCGGCGACGAGGTCGCTGCCGAAGACGTCGCCGCCGGGCACGTCGAGGTTGCCGGTCAGGCCCCGCAGCAGGGCCACGGCGCGCACGGTTTGCAGGCTGTTGGGGTTTTGTTCCAGGGACACGCCCCAGTCGAGGATGGACGGGCGGTCCGTGGCGTAGCGGTGCGCCGCCTCCAGCATGGCCTCGGCCGGCACGCCCGTGACCGCCTCGGCCCAGGCGGGCGTGGCTGCGGCCACGCGTTCGCGCAGGTCGGCAAATCCCGCGCCGTAGGTTTCCACGAACTCCTTGTCGTACCAGCCTTCCTCGATCACGGCCCGCAGCATGGCCAGGGCCAGCGCCGCGTCCGTGCCCGGGCGGATGGGCAGCCACAGGCCGCAGCGCCTCGCCGTTTCGCTGCGCCGGGGGTCCACGGCGATGCCGAACGCCCCCCGCGCCAGGGCGTCGCGCACGGGGAAGGCCAGCTTGCCGTCCGGGCCGGAAACCAGCGGGTTGTGGCCCCAGAAGAGAATGGTGCGCGGCGGCGTGTCGCCGTAGTAATCGCCCGTGACGAAGCCGCCGTAGGTGAGGTTGGAGACGGTGATGCGCGGGATGTAGCAGTTGGCCAGTCCCGGCTCGTACCAGTTGGGCGTGCCGAAAGTGTTGGCGAAGCGGATGACGTGGAAGTAGTGGTGCCGGCCCGTGCCCTGTCCGAGCGCCACGGATTCGGGGCCGGATTCGCGCCGGAAGCGGTCCAGGCGCGCGGCGATGTCGGCAAGGGCCTCGTCCCAGGAGACGGGGGCGAATTTCCCTTCCCCGCGCGCGCCCGTGCGCTTGAGCGGCCGGGTGAGCCGGTCGGGGTGGTGCATGGCCTGGGGCGTGGAAAGGCCCTTGACGCACATGCGGCCGCGACTAAACGGCGAGCCCGGCCACGGCCGCACGCGCACGACCTTGCCGTCCGCGACCGTCACCCGGGCGGCGCAGCCGCCGTGGCACACGCGGCAGATGCTGCGAAATTCCCCGTCGCAAAGGGACTTAGATATGGACAGGGGAAGCCTCCGGCGGCCAAAGGGCTTCCGCCCTTTGGAATCCCCTATGGATTGGGCTTATTGCCAGCATTCCTCGACTCTTTTTCCGGGCGATCCGTTCGCCGGACAAGAGTGAAGACGTCCCACGGGGACACGACGCTACCGGATCGCGGCGAAAAAGCACAGCACGGCGAGAAAGCCCAGGCAGGCGAGCAGGCCGTGAAGCAGGTTCCACTTTTCTAAAAGCGCGCGTGTGGCCGCGTCGGCCGTATCGGGGTTCGCGGCCATGAGCGTTCTGTCCAAGGGCTTGATCCATTTGGAGGTCACGACCCCGATGGCGATGGAAAAGAGCGCGCCCGTGAGGTTGAGCGCGCCGCCGGACCAGAAAAGCGCCAGCACGCCGAAAAAAAAGCCGCCCACCGCCAGGGGGGCCAACACCCGGATCGCCCTGGGGCAGCTGCGCTGCCATTGCGCCAGCATGTCGCCGTCCAGCATGTCGCGCCGGGCGGGATGCTCGACGTAATAGAGGTAGAAGGCCGCGCCGGTGAAAGCGGCCATGACGGCCAGGGCTATCGCTGTAAATTCCATGCGGGCTCCTTGGGCTACGCGTCGCCGAGCGCGGCCAGGGTTTCGCGCAGGGCGGCGATGGCCGTGTCCTGCTCGGCGTCGGCAAGCGACGGGTACATGGGCAGGGAGAAGATTTCCTTGGCCGCCTGCTCGGTGTGCGGCAGGTCGCCCTCCTTGTAGCCGAGGTGGACGTAGCCCGTCATGGTGTGGATGGGCCAGGGGTAGCTGATGTTGACGTTGACGCCGCGTTCCTTGAGTCCGGCCATGACGGCGTCGCGCCGGGGGTGGCGCACGACGTAGAGGTAGTAGGCATGGGTGTTGCCGGCGGCGGATCGGGGCAGGGTGAGCGCCGTGTCCGCCAGGGCGGCGTCGTAGCGCGCAGCGAGCGCCTGGCGGCGGGCGATGTAGTCCGGCAGGTGCTTGAGCTTGCCGCGCAGGATCGCGGCGTGGATTTCGTCCAGGCGCGAGTTGTAGCCGTGCTCCAAGGCGTAGTAGGTCTTTTCCATGCCGTAGAAGCGCAGCTTCTTGAGCTTCGCCGCCACGTCCTCGCGGCCGGTCAGCACCATGCCTCCGTCGCCGTAGGTGCCGAGGATTTTCGTCGGGTAGAAGGAAAAGGCCGCGGCGTCGGACAGGGAGCCCGCGACCTTGCCATGCCGCGTCGCGCCGTGGGACTGGGCGCAGTCCTCGATCACGGCGAGTCCGTGGCGGTCGGCCACGGCCTGCACGGCCTCCATGTTCACGCACTGGCCGAACAGGTGTACCGCGACCACGGCCCTGGTGCGCGGCGTGATGGCTGCCTCGAGTTTGTCCGTATCCATGAGGTACGTGGCCGGGTCGATATCGACGAAGCGCGGCGCGCCGCCGGCGCTGACGATGGCCGAGACCGTGGGCACGGCGGTGTTGGAGACGGTGACGACCTCGTCGCCGGGAGCCAGGCCGCAGGCGAGCAGCGCGAGCATGACGGCGTTCGTGCCGTTGTCGCAGCCGACGCCATGCTTCGCGCCGCAATAGGCGGCGAATTCCTCTTCGAACGCGGCGACATGGGGTCCGAGAATCAGCTTGCCCGAGCCCAGCACGTCGCTGACCGCGGCCAGGATCTCCTCGCGTTCGGCCTCGTATTCCTGCAAATATCCCCAGACATTGACCGGCATTGTCATTTCCCTTTTATTTTCAGACATAAGCGGCGTGATCCCGTTCAGGGCTTCGCCCCCATCGGGGAGGTCCTGGAGGGGATCATCCCCTCCTGGCCGCCGGAGGCGCTCTTCCGCAACCCCTCCAGCACCAGCGCATCCTCCGCCAGCGCCCGGGTCAGCGCGTCCCGGCCCTCTCCCGTGCGCATGGCGGCGAAGGCGCGGGCGAAAAACGCGGCAAAGGCGTCGGCTGGGGGGATTTCTTCGCTGCGCGCGCCGGAGGGGGCGTTGAGCGAGAGCGCAAGCGCCGCGCCCGGCGGCGGGGTGAAGGCCCGGTCCATGGATGCGGCGAGCCCCGGCCCGAGCACCTCCAGGCGGTTGGCGTAGCCGGTGTCGAAGCCGAAGGTGCCGGCGACGCTCTTGCCGCCGGGGTAGGTCAGCAGGCAGGCGAAGGCCGTCTCAACCTGCGGGCCGCGCGCGAGCACGCGGCAGGTCACGGCCTCGGGGGCCTGGCCGAAGAGCACCCGGCCGGGGCTTACGGCGTAGGGGCCGAGGTCGTAGAGCGCGCCGCCGCCCAGTTCGGGCCGGTGGCGGAAGTTGCCGGGCGGCAGCGGCGGAAAGGAAAAGACGGCGGCAATGCGCGTGGGCTCGCTGCCGGCGTCGGCAAAGGCCCGGCGCAGGGCTGCCAGGCGCGGATGGTCGGCCCATACCGTGGCCTCGGCAAGGACGAGGTTTTTTTGCGCGGCGAGCTCCAGGGCGCGCATGGACGTGGCCGCGTCCGGGAAGGCCGGCTTGTCCACGATCACGTGGCGGCCGCTACCGAGTGCCGCCATCGCCAGGGCGGCGTGGCGGCTGTTTTCCGTGGTGACGTAGACGGCGTCGGCGTCGCAGCGCTTTAGCGCCTCCAGGGCGTCCCCGACGTAGGCCAGGGGCAGGGGCGCGTCGCCGGCCCCATTGGTGGGCGCGCGCCGGCCGCTTTTCGAGGCCACGGCCGCGGCCGTGACGCCAAGGCCGGGCAGATTTGGCAGCACGCGGCGGAAGAAGATGTCCGATCCGCCGCAGACAAGCAGTTTCATGGCGCGCCCTTCTCGGCTCCCAGGCAGGCCAGGAGGTTTCGGGCCTCGATGTTGACGTGGCCGTGGCGGGCCATGCGCCACAACTGGCCGAGCGTCATCCAGAGGAAGTCGTCGGAGAGGGGGAGTTCCCGCCCCGGCGGCAACTCGACGATCATGTAGCGGTTGCAGAAATGGTGGAAACGGCCGCCTTCCTCGGACTGGACCGCGTCGTAGCGCACCGTGCCCGGAGCGGGGTCGAGGAAGACTTCGAGCAAGGGCGGGGCGCAGCGGCGCGTGGCCCGGGCGGCCACTTCGGAGCAGGCCACCGTGGGGCCGATCTGCACGCCGTCGCGGTTGCCGGGCTCGAGGCTGGCCCGGACCAGGAAATGGAGCACGCCGCCCTGGTTCTGGCACAAAAAGCCGACCAGCCCTTCGCCTTCGTGGTGCAGCAGCGGCTGGGACCAGCGCGTGGCCTCGCGGGTGCAGGCGGCCACATCCACGCCGATGACGGAAAAATACAGGCCCGTGTCGTGGAAGATGGCCTCGTCGGTCACGTTCCAGCCGCGCAGGGCATCAAGCGGCAGGGGGGCGACGCGCATGTCCTGGCGGGCCTTGGCCTCGGTCAGCCAGGTCATGATGGCGTCCATGGAATGGCGCTCGTGCGGCGCGCGGCAAAAGGACAGGTAGGCGTCGCGGCGAAATCCGGCCACGTCTTCGAGGACGGCCGCGTCAGGCGCTTCGTCGGGGTCGGACATGGGGATGAGCGAGACCACGGTGCGCGCGTCCATGTTGACGATATTGTCGCGCGCAAGCAGCGCCTTGATCTGGCCGAGGGTCAGCCAGCAGAAGTCCTCGTGGACCGGCACCTCGTGGTCGACCGCGACCACCATGTTGCGGTTGCGCTTGCGCAGAAAGCGCGCGCCCTGTTCGGGCTGGAGCTGGTCCAGGAGCACGCGGGCCAGGCCCGGCTCGGTGAAGTATTCGAGGTAGCGCGGGGCCTGTCCGCCGTGGACGCGGGAATAGTTGCTGCGCGTGGCCTGGACCGTGGGCGAGAGCTGGAGCACGTTGACGTTGCCGGGTTCCATCTTGGCCTGCATGAGGAAGTGGAGCACGCCGTCGATCTCCCGGGCGAGCAGGCCCAGGATGCCCACCTCGGGCTGGTTGATGATGGGCTGGTCCCAGGAGGCGACGGGGCCGCAGCCGGTCTCCACGCGGATGCCTTCGATGGTGAAGAATTTTCCGGAGCGGTGTCCCAGGCGCAGGGGATTCTCGAGATAGGCCCACTGGTCGAGGGCGGTCAGCGGCACGCGCCGGACCGTGAACCGGTCGCGGCGGTCCTTGGCCGCGAACCAGTCGAGCACGGCGTCCATGTCGGCGAAGACGCCGGAAAGCGTGCGGCAGGAGCGGGAGAAGGCCAGGCGGTCCCGGGGCGCGTTCATGCTGCTCCGGCCGCCTCCAGGTAGGCGGGCAGGGAGCGGATGACGGCTCCCGGGACGTAATGGGTGCTCGCCAGCACCAGGCAGACGGCGTCGGCGCTTATGTCCTGGATGTCGATATAGATCATGGGCGGCAGATAAAGGCCCTGTGTCGGGTCGTCAAGGCGGTACTCGGCGTGGCTTATGCCGTCGGTGAGCAGCAGGCGCAGCGAACCGGCCACGGCCAGCACGCACTGCTCCGTGTCGGGATGGGCGTGGCCGCCGCGGTCGGCGGTCATGCCGTGCATGTAGAAGATGCGGGCCACGGCGAAGGGGATGTGGATTCCCGCCTCGATCGCGGACAGCGCGCCCCGGGCGTCGCGCACGGTGGGAACGCGGATGGGGCGCACGGCGTCGAGCCTCGGGATCAGCATGGGCGCGGCTCCCTGTCCGGGCGGCCGTCGCCGCCGTGGACCTCGCGCACCACGTACTGCGGCGCGCGGTTGCATTCGAGCAGGGTGCGGCCGACGTATTCGCCCACGAGCCCGAGCATGACGAGCTGGATGCCGGAAAAGATGATGATGCTGATGTAAAGCGTGGTCCAGCCCGTGGGCAGGTCCACGCCGAAAAGCTTTTCGAGCAGACTCCACACGGCCATGACCAGGCCGAAACCCGCGATGCAAAGTCCGAGCACGGCGGAAAAGCGCAACGGCGCGATGGAGAAGTTGACGAACATGGTCAGCCAGAGGCGGATGAGCTTGAAAAGCGTGTAGCCGGACTGTCCCGTCTCGCGGTCGCGGTGTTCCACGAGCACCTGGCCGATGTTGTCCGTGGCGCGCAGAATCAGCCCGTCCACGTAGGGAGCCGGGCCGGCGTAACGGACGATCTGGTCCACCAGGAAGCGGCTTAAGCACTTGAAGCTCGAAAGGTACAGGTGCGGCGGCTTGCCGAGCAGGCAGGTGGCGACCCGGTCGTTGAAAAGGCTGCCCCAGTTGCGCAGCCTGCAGTGGCGTTTTTCGCGGAAGGCGGCGTAGACCACGTCGTAGCCGCCCGAAACCGCGGCGTCGAGCAGCCGCGTCACCTCTTCCGGTGGGTTCTGGAAATCGTCGTCCATGACCGCCACGTAGTCGCCGCGGGCCTGGTTGAGGCCGGCCATGACGGCGTTGTGCTCGCCGAAGTTGCGCGCCAGGCGCAGGTAGGTCACGCGTCCCGCGAAACGCCGGCACAGGTCCAGGCACACGGCGTGGCTGCCGTCGCGGCTGCCGTCGTTGACGAGCACGATATCGGTCGCGGTCGCCGGCGGCGCGGCCAGCAGCGTCTCCACCAGCCGGCCGATGGAGGCTTCGGCGTTGTAGACGGGGATGACCACGGAAAGGGAGGGCGACGCGAAAGGCTGCTGCATCGGGTGTCACGTCCGGGGTTGGCGGTTTGGCCGCGACGGGCTGCGGCGGGGCGTCCGGGCCACGGCGAAGATGGAAAGGCCCGCGGGCAGGGGCAGGCCGAGGGTCACGGTCAGGATGTTTTCGAGCGTGCGCACCCCGGTCAGGGCGGCGTTGACCGCCGCCGGCGGCAGGGCGAGGTCCGAACGCGGCGTGCGGCCGGGGCGCGGCCGCTTGCGCCACAGGCGCACCAGGGCGGCGGCGGGAAAAAGCACGGTGTTGGCGTAGGTCAGGCGTTCGGGCAGGAAACCCGCCACGTCCAGCAGGCGGGCGATCTGGCCCCGCGTGTAGCGCCGCACCACGCCCACGGCCCGGTCGTGTTCGCTGTAGAGCGCCTGGTAGGCCACGATGTTGAGGATGAGCCGGCCGCCGGGCGCGAGCACCCTGCGGCAGTCCGCCAGGGCCGAGGGCAGGGCGGCGGGCGGCAGGTTGGCCAGGACGTCCAGGGACAGCACCGCGTCGAAGGCGGCGTCGGCGAAGGGCAGGGCCGCGGCCGAGGCCCGGACCAGGGCGCTGGGGCCGCGCGTGCGGGCCAGGGACAGGGCCGTGGCCGAGAGGTCGAGGCCCGTGACCGCATCGCCGGCCGCCGCCAGCAGGGACACGACCTTGCCCGTGCCGCAGCCGGCGTCGAGAATGCGCAGGGGCCGCCCGACATCCTCGCGGCAAAGCGCCACGGCGCGGCGCACCTGGTCGTGCAGACCGCGGTACCACCAGTGGGTTTCCTCGGCCGCGCGCATGGTGGCGTATTCGTTTTCGAGCATGGGATCAGGGGTGGCGGCGCGGACGGCAGACGACGCGCGCCACGGGTTCGCGGTTACGAATTGCAGTCATTGACGGCCACTCTAGCGGTTTCGCCGAAAAAAATCTATTGCACTTTCGCGCGGCTTCGATCCGCGCGAGGCTGCCATGACTGCAATGCGGCGCACACGCCCCTCTTTCTCCGTCGTGATTCCCGTTCTGGGGGAAGCGGCGGGCATCGACGCCGTGGTCGATCACGTGCGCGTGGTCGGCTACGGCCAGGACGTCGAGATCGTCGTCGTGGACGGGGACCCGGCCGGATCGACGCTTGCCGCATTGACGCGAAGCGGCGTTACGGGCCTGCTGTCGCTCCCGGGCCGGGCGCGACAGCAAAACGCCGGAGCCGCCGCGGCCGGCGGCGACATCATCCTTTTTCTCCACGCCGACGTGCGCCTGCCCGCCGGGGCTTTCCAGGCGGCCGAGGCGGCCCTTGACGCCGGCGCGGCCCTGGGCGCGTTTTCGCTCGCCCTGCGCACGCGCCATCCCTGGCTGTGCCTGGCCGCCGCCGGGGCCACGCTGCGCTCCAGGCTCTTTTCCCTGCCCTACGGCGACCAGGCCTTTTTCATGCGCCGCGAGCTCTTTTGCGCCCTGGGCGGGTTTCCCGATCTACCCATTATGGAAGACGTGGCCCTGGTGCGGGCCGTGCGCCGTGCCGGCGGCATGGTGCGCATCCTGCCCGGGCGCGTCGTGGCCTCGGCCAGGCGCTACGAGGCGCAGGGGCCCCTGTGCACGACGCTGCGCAACCTTGCCCTGCTGACCCTTTTTTCCTGCGGCGTGCCGGCCGCGCGCCTGGCCCGGTTCTATCCGCCCCTGCCCGGGCCGGGATGCGGCGCGGGGGAGGGGGGCGCGTGAGCGCGCAGGCGCATTTGCTCATTCTGCTCAAGGCGCCGCTTGCGGGGCTGGTCAAGACGCGGCTGGCCGCGACCGTGGGCGCGCAGGCCGCGCTTGCCGCCTACGAAGCCATGGCCCGAAACGTCCTTGCCGCCGCGGCCGCCTCGGGACTTGCGACCACGATCCATTACGCTCCGGCGGCGGAACGGGCGCGCATGGAGGCCTTGTGCGGCCCCGGGGCGCAACTGCTTCCCCAGGCCGCAGGCGACCTCGGCGCGCGCATGGCGGACGCCTTTTTCCGGGCCTTCACCGCCGGGGCCGGGGCGGCGCTGCTCGTGGGCGGCGATTTGCCGCTCCTGGACGGGCCGCTGCTCGAGCAGGGCGCGGCGGCGCTTGCCGGCGCGCCGGCCGTGCTCGGCCCGGCGCTCGACGGCGGCTATTACGCCATCGGCTTCACGCGGCAGGGGTTTGCGCCCCAGGTTTTTGCGGACATGCCCTGGAGCACGCCGCATGTCTGCGCCCGCACCCGCGAGCGGCTGGTCCTTGCCGGGCGGGCGGTCGCGCTTCTGCCCACGCTGCCCGACTGCGACACGGCGGACGACCTGCGCCGTCTGGCCCTGCCGCCCTGGCGGGAACGGCTCTGCGGCACGCCCTTTGGCGCGTTCCTGGCGGCAGCGTCCGGCGATCCGTTTGACCGCGACCCCGAGAATCGTTTATCCGTACCGTGAACGCATGAGGGGATGCGGTCGGAGCGCCCGCGCCGGGCGTCGTCCGGCGCGCGTCGGGGAGGCGGAAGCCCTTTGGGGGAGATGCGCGGCGAGTTGCAGACCAGGACCCTCGTGTCCTGTTTTTTGCGTTGCTACCTGGTCGGGGCGGCCTACAACACCCGCGGCCTCCAGCACGTGGGCTTGGCCTACGCCATGGAGCCGGGGCTGGCGGAGCTCTATCCCGACCCGGTCGCGCGCGACAGGGTGTTTGCGCGCTACCTGGACCTTTACAACACGCACTTTTTCTGGACGCCGCTGCTCGTCGGCCTGTTCCTCTCCCTGGAGGCCAAGATCGCCCGGGGGCTGATTCCGGCGGAAATGCTTGACAACGTCAAGACCACGACGGCATTCACCCTGTCCGCCATCGGCGATACGTTTTTTTCCGCGAGCATCATGGGGCTGTGGGGGCTTTGCGCCGCCTGCCTCGTGGCCCTTGGGCAGTACGCCGCCCTGGGCTGCCTGGCCGGGGGGCTTTTCCTGGCCGTGCAGGCGTTCAAGGCGGCGACGTTCCGGGCCGGCTACCGCGAGGGCTTCCACGTGCTGCGCCGGCTCAAGCACTGGGATCTGGTCAACCTCGGCCGCAAGGTCAAGGTGGCCAACGCGGTGCTGCTGACGCTTTTCTGGGTCGCGGCCAATCCCCGGGGGAGCGGTCCGTCCCTGGCCGACGCGGTGCTCGTGGCGGTGCTGGCCGCCTGGGCCGCGACGCGGCCTTCGGTGTCCCGCGAAATCGCGCTGCTCGTCCTGGCCGCGGGCTGGGTCGTGGCGCGCTCCCTGTGGCCGGTCCTGTAGGGCCGGCGAAACGTCCGGGAAACCCCGGGCCAACTTCCGCCGACGCGGTGGACAATGAGCAACGACACGCACGATGCGGCCGAAACGGCCCAGGACGACGTCGCGGAAACCGGCGACGGCTACGCGCTCCGGGTACGGGTGCTCAACGAGCAGGGCCTGCATGCCCGGCCCGCCGCCCGCCTGGCCCAGGAGGCGCAGAAGTTCGCTTGCGACATCTCCCTGGCCCTGGGCGAGGAGCGCGTGGACGCCAAGAGCATCCTCGACATCCTGACCCTGGCCGCCGGCCACGGCAGCGAGCTGGAGCTGCGCGCCGCCGGCCCCGACGCCCGGGACGCCCTGGCGCGCCTGGGGGCGCTGATCCGCAACCGGTTCCGCTGAGGCGGCCGGCAAATGTATCAAGGACGCAACACGAGGCGGCGGGCGGCCGCCGCGACCGGCGATGCGGCCGTGCTTCGCCGCAAGGCCGGCGGGCCGCGAGGATCGATCCCGATATGGACACCCTGAAAGGCATCCCGGTCTCGTCCGGCATCTCCATCGGGCGGGCGTTTTTCCTCAACCGTTCCGGGGCCGGCCCCCTGCCGCGCCAGACGCTGGCCGAGTCCCTGACCGGGGCGGAAGTCGCGCGCCTGGACAGCGCCTTCGAGCAGTTCCGGCGGGAAATCGAGCAGGCCAGGGAGCGCATTCCGGCGGAACTCAAGGAACACGCCCTGATCCTCGATTCCCACCTGATGATCCTCAAGGATCCCAAGCTCGCCGGCGCGGCGAAGAAATACATCGAATCCCTGCGCATCAACGCCGAATGGGCCCTGGACAAGGCCGTGAGCGACCTGGAAAAGGCCTTCGCCGCCCTTGACGATCCCTATTTCCGCGACCGCATCCAGGACGTGCGCACCGTGGCCGGACGCGTCCAGGCCCGCCTCGCCGGCCAGTCCGGCGAGATGCGCGCCATCGAGAACCGCGTGGTGCTCATGGCCCACGACATTTCCCCGGCCGACACCGCGACGCTGCAAACCGACAAGATCATGGCCCTGGTCACGGTCCAGGGCGGCAAGACCTCGCACACCGGCATCCTGGCGCGCACGCTCGGCATCCCGGCCGTTATCGGCGTCACCGACCTCGAATCCCGCGTGCGCGACGGCGACCTCGTGGTCGTGGACGGGCTGCGCGGCGTGGTGGTGCTGTCCCCCGGCGACGAGGAGCTCGAGCGCCTCTCGGACCTCAAGTACCAGTTCGAGGCCTACCAGGCCGGCATCATGCGCGGCTGCCACCTGCCCGGCGAGACCATCGACGGCTACCGGGTCAAGGTCAAAGCCAACATCGAGATGCTCGAGGAAGTGCCCACCGTGGTCAACAACGGCGGCGAGGGCATCGGCCTCTATCGCACCGAATATTCCTACATGAACCGGGCCAAGCTCCCCACCGAGGACGAGCTGTACGAGGAGTACCTCGACCTGGCCTCCATCATGTCGCCGCGGCGCGTGACCCTGCGCACCCTGGACGCCGGCGCGGACAAGTTCGTCTCCACTCTCGGCGCCTTCGACGAACGCAACCCGGCGCTCGGGCTTCGCGCCATCCGCCTGTGCATGCGCCACCGCGACATCTTCAAGACCCAGCTGCGCGCCATGCTGCGGGCGTCCGTGGCCGGCAACATCGCGGTGATGTTCCCCATGATCTCTGGACTGCGCGAGATCCGCCAGGCCAAGGCCCTGCTCGCCGAGGCCCGCGCCGAACTGCGCCAGGAAGGGGCGCGCTTCGAGGCGGACATGCCTGTCGGCATCATGATGGAGCTGCCCTCGGCCGTGATGATCGCCGAGGTGCTGGCGCGGGAAGTGGATTTCTTCAGCATCGGCACCAACGACCTCATCCAGTATTCGCTCGGCATCGACCGTACCAACCGCTTCGTCTCCCACATGTACCAGCCCCTGCACCCGGCCGTGGTCCGCAGCATCAAGCATGTGGTCGACGCCGCGCACCAGGCAGGCATCGAGGTGAGCCTGTGCGGCGAGATGGCCTCCGACCCCTTCTGCGTGCCCATCCTCATGGGCATGCAGATCGACTGCATCAGCCTCACTCCCCAGGCCATTCCGGGAATCAAGCGCATCATCCGCCAGGCGACCATGGACGATTGCAAAAAACTGCTTAAATTGGTCCTCGAAAGTCCGTCGGTCAGCCGCACCAACGCCCTGGTCCAGGAGACCATTTTCCGGCAGTTCCCCGACGAACTGATGTTTTACTCCTCCCTGCTCGACCGCGAGGATATGCCGGCCCATTGACCGGCCGGAGCGCGGCCCTTACGAAGGGGCCGACGCGAAACGCCCGGAGCATCGCCGCACGGGCGGCCAAAGGAAGCCATGACAGCCAAGGAATCGGGCGAGAAGCTCGTCGCCCAGAACAAGAAAGCCCGGCACCTTTACGAATTTCTCGAGAAATACGAGGCCGGCATGGTGCTCGTCGGGTCCGAGGTCAAATCGCTTCGTGCCGGACGCATCAGTTTCAAGGACGGCTACGTCAGGATCACGGGCGACGAGGCTTTTTTGACGGGCGTGCACATCGCGCCGTATGAAAACGCCGGTTACGCCGGGCACGAGCCCGAACGGCCGCGCAAGCTCCTGCTCCACGCCGCCGAGATCCGGGCGCTTCGGGCCAAAGTGGAGCAGAAGGGCCTCACGGTCGTGCCCGTGAGGGTGTATTTCAAAAACGGCCGGGCCAAGGTGGAGATCGCCCTGGCGCGGGGCAAGAAGGTCTTCGACCGGCGCGACGACCTGAAAAACCGGGACCTCGCCCGTGACGCGGCCCGGGAACTGGCCGGCCAATGACGGACGCCCGGCTGCGAAAGCCGCCGACCGTGCGGGCCGGGGCGAGGAGGCGTTTGATGGCAGCAAAGCGAGTGCTTCCGGCGCTGCTGGTCCTGGTCGCGATCCTGGCGCTGGCCGGCGGGGCCCTGGCCGGCCCCACCGAGGCCGACGAGCGCGTGGACGCCTTTCTCGACGAGACGGCGCGGCTTTTCGGCGCCAGCGAAGCGGACGTGGTGAAAATCCTCGGCGAGCCCCGCGAACGACAGGCCGTGCCCTTTTCCAGTCCCCACGACGACGCGCCTTATGAAATCGTCACGCTCCTCTATGACGGCGTCACGGTGTCGCTTTACAGCATGGACGGCGGCGCGCGGCAGTTTTTCCACCAGATCCGCGTCACCGCCGGCCCCGTCTGCTTCGCCCGCAAGGTCTGCCTGGGTCTTGCGCGCGAGCGTCTGGCCGCTGTCCTCGGCCAGCCCGAGGAGGTCGAGGACGAAATCTGGCGCTATTCCGACATGAGCGGCTACAACGAACTCGCCTTCACCTTCGACGCCAAGGGACAGGTCGAATCCATGACCTGGACCGCCGAAGCGGACTGATCCTCCATGCACGCGAAAAACCCGTTGACCCCGTCCGCGCGCCGTTTCCTGGAGGACCTCTTCCCGGGCGACGCCGCCGTGTTTTCCCCCGAGGAAGCCTTCGTCTTCGGCACGGACGCCTCGCGCCGCTTCGCCGCGCCCTGGGCCGTGGTGCGGCCCGAGAACACGCAGCAGGTGCGCGAGCTGCTCGCCTTCGCCCAGGCGCGCGCCATCCCGATCCTGCCGCGCGGGCGCGCCACCAACACCGTGGGCGACTGCGTGCCCGTGGCCGGCGGCATCGTCGTTTCCACGGCGCGCATGGCGCGCATCCTCGAAATCGACGGCGACGACTTCGTGGCCGTGGTCGAACCCGGGGTGGTCACCGGCGAGCTTCAGGCCGCGCTCGCCCCAAAGGGCCTCTTTTTCGCGCCGGACCCGGCCAGCGTGAAGTTCTCGACCGTGGGCGGCAACGCCTCCACCTGCGCCGGCGGCATGCGCGCCGTCAAATACGGCGTCACCCGCGACCACATCCTCGGCATCGAGGCCGTGCTGCCCGGCGGCGCGCTCATCCACGCCGGCGGGCGCACCCACAAAAACGTGGTCGGGCTCGACCTCACGCGCCTTTTCGTCGGCTCCGAAGGGACGCTCGGCCTTTTCACCAAGCTGATCCTCAAGCTGTTGCCCAAGCCCGCCGCCACCGCCACCCTGGCCCTGGCCTACCCCAGCGTGGACGCGGCCCTGGCCGCCGCCGGGGACGTGTTCAAGGCCGGGCTTTTGCCCGTGGCCATGGAGCTGCTCGCCAGGGAGGCCATGGACGCCGTGGCCGCCATCAGCGCCGTGCCCTGGCCCCGGGACGCCGGCGCGGCGCTTTTTCTGCGCGTGGACGGCTCGCCCGAGGCCGTGGCCGCGGACGTGCGCCTGCTCGCCGCCGCGACCGAAAACGCCGGTCCGGTCTGGAGCGAGCGGGCGACCGAACCCGAGGCCGAGGAAGCCTTGTGGGAGCTGCGCCGGCTGCTCAACCCGGCGTCGTTTCAGGCCGCGCCGGACAAGATCAGCGACGACGTGACCGTGCCGCGCGGCGCGCTGCGCGAGGCCGCGGCCGGCGTCGCGGCCATCGGAGCGCAGGAGCGGGTGCGCATCCTGCTTTTCGGCCACATCGGCGACGGCAACCTCCACGTCAACATCATGCACGACGCCGCAAGCGGCGACGAACGCCGGCGCGCCGAAAGCGCCCGGGAGCGCATCCTGGACCTGTGCCTGAAGCTTCGCGGCACGCTTTCCGGCGAACACGGCGTGGGCCTGTCCAAGCTGCCCTTCCTCGACCGCCAGCTTTCCCCCGAGGAGCGCGACCTCCTGCGCCGCCTCAAGGCCGTGTTCGACCCGGCCGGCATCATGAACCCGCAAAAGGCGTATTGACCGTGCCCACGGAACTTTCCCCCGTCCATTGCCTCCACGGCCAGGGCCGCCGCCCGGAATGCATCCTCTGCGGCCGCTGCCTGTCCGTGTGCCCGCTTTTTGCCGCGACCGGGCGCGAGGAGCTTTCCCCGCGCGCGAAGTTCTTCCTGGCCCGGGCCGTGGCCGAGGGCAGGGCGGACCTTTCGCGCAAGGCCGCGAACCTCCTGGCCACGGTGTGCCTTTCCTGCGGCAAATGCGAAAACGCCTGCCCGCTGGGGCTTTGCGGCCCGGATCTCGTGGCCGAGCTGCGCGCCTCCCATCCGGGTTTCGCCGGCTTTCTCTGGAAGCTGTGGGTCGAGCGGGCGGGGCTCATGTGGCCGCTTGCCCGGTCGCTGACGAAACTGCTTCCCGGCAACATCCCGGTCGAGGCCATAAGCCGCGCCAAGGCCGCCATCGAGGCCATGGGCTCCGGCCGCGCGCCCGAACCGTGGCTTTTCCCGGAGACCTGGGACCGGCGGCACGAAGGCAAAAAGGCCGTTCTCTTCGCCGGCTGCGTGGCCGAACACGCCAACCCGCGCTGGAAGGAGGCGGCCAGACGCGTGCTCGCCGGCCTTGGCGTCGCGCTCCTGCCCGACCCGGGCTTCACCTGCTGCGGCTGCACCCTCGGGCACGCCGGCGCGCCCGCGGCCCAGGCCGCGATGCAACAGCACAACATCGAGGCCTGGCGTTCGGCCGGGCGGCCGCTCATGGTCGTTTTCTGCGCCACCTGCCGCTGCGGCCTGCGCGCCTACGCCCGCAAGGACCTGGGCCTTTCCATGGACGAACTGCCCCTTTGGCGCGAAAACCTCGTCTCCCTGGCCGAACTCATGGGCGAAACGACCTTCCGTTCGGGCGACGCCGCGCCGACGTCCGTGCGCTACCACCGCCCCTGCCACGGCGCGGGCGGCAACCAGGATCTCGATTTCCTGCGCCGGGCCATGGGGCCGCGCCTTGTTTTCAACGAAAACGAAACCCCTTGCTGCGGTTTCGGCGGGCTGACCAAGCTCACTTCGCCGGAACTGTCCGAGGCCGTGGCCGGGCACGCCCTGGCCATCTATGCTCCCCGCCCGGGCGACCAGATCGTCACGGGCTGTTCGGGCTGCGTCACCCAGTTGCGCGCCGCCGCCCCGGACGAGATCCGGGTCGGGCACTGGCTGGAACTGCTCGGCTGACGCCCCGCCGCATCCAGGGAGGGCGGGCCGTCCCGGGAAATCCGGGACCCGATCGTCTCGCGCCGCCTTCCACCACATAAAGGAGTCCATTCATGCTCAAGGCTATTGCCCGAAAGATCGTCGGGTCGCGAAACGAACGCTACCTCAAGAGCCTGCGGCCCCTCGTCGCGGCCATCAACGCCTTCGAACCGCAGGTGCAGGCCCTTTCCGACGAGGCCATGCGCGCCCGCGTGGCCGAACTGCGCGAAGAGGTCGCGGGCGGCCGCAGCCTCGACGACATCCTGCCCGAGGTCTTCGCGCTCGTGCGCGAAGGCTCCGTGCGCGCCCTCGGCATGCGCCACTTCGACGTGCAGCTCATCGGCGGCGTGACGCTCCATCGCGGCAAGATCGCCGAGATGAAGACCGGTGAAGGCAAGACGCTGGTCGCCACCCTGCCCATTGTCTTAAACGCCATTTCCGGCAAGGGCGTGCACCTGATCACCGTCAACGACTACCTGGCCAAGCGCGACGCAGCCTGGATGGGCAAGCTCTACAATTTCCTGGGACTTTCCGTCGGGGTCATCGTGCACGGCCTCGACGACGCCGAACGCCAGGCCGCCTACGCCTCGGACATCGTCTACGGCACAAACAACGAATTCGGCTTCGACTACCTGCGCGACAACATGAAGTTCTACAAGGAGCAGCTGGTCCAGCGCGAACTCAATTTCGCCATCGTCGACGAAGTGGACTCCATCCTCATCGACGAGGCGCGCACGCCGCTTATCATCTCCGGCCAGGCCGAGGACTCCTCCACGCTCTACGCCCGCATCGACGCGTTCATCCCCATGCTGCGCAAGGAGACGGACTTCACCGTGGACGAGAAGGCGCGCACGGTCCTGCTCACGGAGGACGGCGTGGCTCGCATGGAGCAGGTGCTCAAGATCGACAACCTCTACGACGCGGCCAACATCACCTTCCAGCACCACGTGCTCCAGGCGCTCAAGGCGCACCACATCTTCCAGCGCGACGTGGACTACGTGGTGAAGGACGACCAGGTCATCATCGTGGACGAGTTCACCGGCCGCCTCATGCCCGGCCGCCGCTACTCCGACGGCCTGCACCAGGCGCTCGAGGCCAAGGAGCACGTGCAGGTGGAGGCCGAGAACCAGACGCTCGCCACCATCACCTTCCAGAACTACTTCCGCATGTACAAAAAACTCGCGGGCATGACCGGCACCGCCGACACCGAGGCCGTGGAGTTCCGCGAGATCTACGACCTGGAAGTCATCTCCATCCCCACGCACCGGCCGATGATCCGCAAGGACTTCCCGGACCTCGTCTACAAGACGCAGCGGGAGAAGTTCGAAGCCATCGCCAAGGACGTCAAGGAGCTGCACAAGCGCGGCCAGCCCGTGCTCGTCGGCACCGTGTCCATCGAGAAATCCGAGCTGCTTTCCGGCATGCTGCAAAAATCCGGCGTGCCCCATGACGTCCTCAATGCGAAAAACCACGAGAAGGAAGCCGAGATCGTGGCCCTGGCCGGCCACGCCGGCCGCGTGACCATCGCCACCAACATGGCCGGCCGCGGCACGGACATCGTGCTCGGCGAGGGCGTGACCGACCTCGGCGGCCTGCACATCCTCGGCACCGAACGCCACGAGTCCCGGCGCATCGACAACCAGTTGCGCGGCCGTTCCGGTCGCCAGGGCGACCCGGGCTCCTCGCGCTTCTACCTCGCCCTCGACGACGACCTCATGCGCCTGTTCGGCTCCGACCGCCTCAAGGGGCTCATGGACAAGCTCGGCATGGAGGACGGCGAGCCCATCGAGAACCGCATGGTTTCCCGGGCCATCGAAAACGCCCAGAAGCGGGTCGAGGCCCACAACTTCGAGATCCGCAAGCAGCTGCTCGAATACGACAACGTCATGAACCAGCAGCGCGAGGTCATCTACTCGCGCCGCCGCGAGCTCATGGAGACGACCGAACCCGAGGCCTTCGTCACGGAGTACGTCGAGGAGATCGTCGACGAGATTTTCGCCCCCCTGGAAGCGGCCAAGGGCGAGCCCGACGCCGAGAGCCTGGAGATCGCCGCCGCGCAGCTCGAAGACCTCTTCGACATCAAGATGGAGCTCGCCGGGGCCGGCGTCGCCGCCAAGGAAACCGTGCGCGACGCCGTGCTCTCCCGCCAGCGCACCCTGTCCGAGGTGGCCGGCGACCACTACCGCGAGATCGCCCGCTATTTCCTGCTCGACAGCCTGGACCGCCACTGGAAGGAGCACCTGCTCTCCATGGATCACCTGCGCGACGGCATCGGGCTTCGCGGCTACGGCCAGAAGGACCCCAAGCAGGAGTACAAGCGCGAAGGCTTCGAACTCTTCCAGCAGCTCATCTACAGCATGCGCGACGCCGCCATCCGCGCTTTGTCCCGCGTGCAGATAAGAAGCGAGGTCCGCGAGCAGGAGTTCCAGCACAAGGACGAAACGGCCAACATGCAGTACTCCGGCGGTTCCGCCGAGGAAGAGCACAAGAAGGAACCCAAGCGCCGCGTCGAGCCCAAGGTGGGTCGCAACGACCCCTGTCCCTGCGGCAGCGGCAAGAAGTACAAGAAGTGCTGCGGCGCGAAGTAGCGTCGTAGGTAAGGGAAACAGAGAAGAGCGGAGGGATGCCTCCGGCGGGGGGGGGGGGGGGGGGGGGGGGGGGGGGGGGGGGGGGGGGGGGGGGGGGGGGGGGGGGGGGGGGGGGGGGGGGGGGGGGGGGGGGGGGGGGGGGGGGGGGGGGGGGGGGGGGGGGG
>JAEWPX010000103.1 GCA_023399375.1 Pseudomonadota bacterium
GCTTTGCGGCCTGTGGGGCAGCCCCATTTCCGCGACCACGGGCGCCAGCGGCGAAGCGCCGCATTTTAAGAGGATTTCTTTAAGGTCTTTAAGAGGCTTTCAACATAAAATTCCTTCAAATTCGCCCCGAAGGGGCGACGGGCCTGCAAGGCCGGAATTTGGCCGGCGAGCCTGGAGCGCAGCGACGGCATCGCCGGCCAAATTCCGGCCTCGCCGACGCACTCCCGCCCACGACCGCGCCTCCACCCGATCTCCGCTTCCCCGTCCAGGGGGTCCGGGGGGATGATCCCCCCCGGCCGCCGGAGGCATCTTCATCTCCATCCTCCCATCTCCCCTTCCTCCCCCTCTCGCCTTTACCGATATCCCTCAGCCGCGATGCCCAAGCGCCGCAGGATTTTCTGGAGCGACACCCGTTCCAGCCCGGACAGCCGGGCGGCTTCGGAGACGTTGCCGCGCGTCTGCCCGAGCAGGCGTTCGACGTAGCGGCGGGTGAAGGCGTCGACGACGCGGGCTTTGGCTTCGAGGTAGGGTGCGGCCATACCGGCTTCGTCGTCGCCGTCGATGGGGTCGGACTGGTCGGGGTCGGCGGTGGCCACGGCTTTGGGGCCGATGACGTCACCGCGGCAGAAGACGGTGAGGCGGCGCACGAAGTTGAAGAGTTCGCGCACGTTGCCGGGCCAGTCCCGGCCGGCGAGGGCGGCCAGGGCTTCGGCGGAGAATTCCTTTTCGCCGATGCCGGTTTCGCGGCAGGCGCGCGCGAGGAAGGCGGTGGCGAGCAGCGGGATGTCTTCACGGCGTTCGCGCAGGGGCGGCATGCGCACGGTGAGGACGTTTAAGCGGTAGTAGAGGTCTTCTCGGAAGGATTTGTCGGCGATCTTGGCTTCCAGGTCCTGGTTGGTGGAGGCGAGGATGCGCACGTCGATGGGCGTGGATTTGCTCGAGCCCACGGGGCGGACTTCGCGTTCCTGGAGCACGCGCAGGAGTTTGGTCTGCACGCTCATGGGGATGTCGCCGATTTCGTCGAGCACGATGACGCCGCCGTTGGCGGATTGGAACAGGCCGCGCCGGTCGCGTTCCGCGCCGGTGAAGGCGCCGCGCACGTGGCCGAAGAGTTCGCTCTCGAGCAACTGGTCCGGGATGGCCGGGCAGTTGACGGAGAGAAAGGGGCCGGCGGCGCGTCGCGACAGGCTGTGCACGGCCCGGGCGGCGAGTTCCTTGCCCGTGCCGGATTCGCCGCGGATGAGCACGGTGTAGTCCGAGCCGGCCACGGCGGCGATGGCTTCCTTGACCTGCGCCATGGCCGGGGATTCGCCGAGGAGGCCGACGCTTGCGCCGCAGGCTTCGACCGCGGCGCGCAGGCGCTGGTTTTCGCGCAGCAGTTCCGCCCGTTCCAGGCCCTTGGCGATGACCCGGGCCAGGTGTTCGGAGTCCACGGGTTTGGTGAGGAAGTCGTAGGCTCCGGCCTTGAGTGCGGCCACGGCCGTGTCGATGTCGCCGTGGGCGGTTAAGAGCACGACGCCCAGGCGCGGTTCCAGGGCGAGCGCGCGGGGCAGGAGTTCCAGGCCCGAAATCCCGGGCATGCGCAGGTCCGTGACGAGCACGGCGCAGGGGTGCGCGGCGATGTCTTCCAGGGCGGCCTCGCCGGAGCAGACGTGGTCGAGCCGGGCTTCGGGGATTTTGGGGGCGAGCAGCCGGGTCAGCCCGCGGGCGAAGTCCGGTTGGTCGTCCACGATGAGCACGCGCGGCGCGGTTTCGTTCATGGGGTTTCCTCCTGGCAGTCGCGGCCGCAGGACGGCAGGGTGACGGTGAAGACCGCGCCGCCGGCGTTTTCCACTTCGACCCGGCCGCCCATGTCGCGCAGCAGTCCATAGACCACGGCGAGCCCCAGTCCCGAGCCGCGGCCGGCCTCCTTGGTGGTGAAGAAGGGGTCGAAGATGCGCGAAAGGTCTTCGGGCGCGATGCCCGGCCCGTTGTCGGACACGCGGATGCGCACGGCGTCCTCGTCCGGGGCCTTGTCGGCCGCCATGACGATTTCGCCGCTGCCGGGCGCGACGGCGTCCAGGGCATTGAGAAGCAGGTTGGAGAGCACCTGCTCCAGGCCCGAGGCGTCGGCCTTGGCCAAGGGCAGGGAGGGGGCGGTGCGCGTGACGAGGCGGACCTTGCGCGCCTGGGCCTGGACCTCGAAGATGCGGGAGAGGCTGCCGAGCAGGGCCGCGACGTCGCACGGGCCGGGCGTGGCCGGGCGCGGCCGGGCGAAGTCGAGCAGGTCGCGCAGCACTTTTTTGGCCATGATCGCGTGGCGTTCGATGACGGCGAGGTCGTCGAGGGCCTGCGGGTCGGCGATGTTGCTGCGCAGCAATTCCGCGTAGCAGTTGATGACGCCGAGGGGATTGTTGATTTCGTGCGCGAGGCCGGCGGCTAGCTTGCCCACGGCCACGAGCTTCTCTGTCTGGCGCATCTGTTCGCGCATGCGCCGCTCGGCGGTGTTTTCGCGGGCGTAGACCACCAGGCGGCCGGTCGTGCCTGTGGAGGCGTCCAGCGGATAGCGGGTGACGGCGAAGGAGCGGCCGTCGGGGAGCACGACCGTGGAGACCGAGCCTTTGCCCTGCGCGCGGACAGGCGCGTCCGTGGCCGTCGGGCCCGGCGGACCGAAGATTTCCGGCGGCAGGGTCGGCGTTTGCCGCGTGCCGGCCGGCGGCGCGGGGCAGTGACGGCTGGCCAGGTTGTTTTGCAGTGCGCGAGCCAGTTCGCGGGCGGGCTCGTTGGCCAGGATGACGCCGAAATTGGCGTCGAGCAGGGCCAGGGGGTCGGAGATGCCCTCGAAGATGGAGGCGAGCAGGGTGTTTTGCCCGAGCAGGGAGTTGATGGCGTCGAGGTTTTCGAGCGCGATGCCGAGCTGCTGGCCGATGGCCCGGTAGAGGTCGGCCGCTTCGGGGTCGGGGCCGGGGCCTTCCGGCGGGAAATACAGGCGCAGCAGGCCACGGCTGACGTCCGTGGTGCGCACGGGAATGAGCGCCGCGTCGGCGTCCAGGCGCAGTGCGTTGCCGGCCACGAGTTTGCGCCAGTCCGTTGGAGGCGGGGGGGCGGCCGTGCCGGGCGGCCAGGATACGGAGCCGCCGCCGGAGAATTCGCATTCGTAGGCCGCCGTGCACGCGCCGAAGCGGTCGGCGATGCGGGCCAGGGCTCCGGAGAGCAGTTCGGCCCGGGTTTGGGACATGTTGAGGATGCTCAGCAGTTCGACGAAGAGCGCCACGTCCGAGCGGCGTTCGTCTGCCTCGTGGGCCAGGTCCAGGGTACGGTCCGCGATCTTGCGTTCGAGGTTTTGCGCATGGTCTTCGATCTTGCCCCGGGCTTCCTTGAGGCGCGCGGCAAAGGCCTCGATGCCGGCGTAGATTTCGTTGATCTCGCCCTCGCCCTGGGGCGCCCGGGGTTCCTCGCCGGCTTCCTTGGGGAAGTAGCGCCGCATCACTTCCGTGACCCGTCGCAGGTTGACCACCACCAGCCGGTCGAAAAAGACCTGCATGGTCAAGTAGAAGACGCCGAGTCCCAGGGCGAAAAGGCCCATGAAGCTGATGGTCGCGCCCTTGATCTGCCCGAGCGCCCCGGCCACGGGCATGGTCACGGCGTCCACGCCCACGAGTTCGCCGTCGTGCCGCCAGAAGCCGCGCTTGTCGCCGTAGCGGGCGATGAGTTCCCGCGGGGCTGCGGCCGGGTCGCCGTGGCAGTGCAGGCATGTGGCGTCCAGGCGCACCGGCCGCGCCGCCACGTACACCTCTTCGCCGTCGCGCTCGGTGATCTCCTCGATGCGCGAAAGCTCCGGGTCCCGGTTGAAACGCTCCATGAGCTCGCGCTCGAAGGCGTCGGCCTCGTAGTCGGGGTTGCGCGCGCCGATGGCCACCCGCCGGTACTTGTACTGGTCGCCCTGGATGTTGAGGTCGCTCATCACCCGCCGCGTGACGAAGGAGGTGGACATGGCTTCGAGCAGGAAATCGTCCGCCGGCAGCAGGTGGTACATGGACGGGCGCAGCACCTGGCGCACGTAGGCCTGCACAGCCTCGGCCTGGGACAGGACCAGGGAGGCCTTGTGCTCGGTGTCCGTGACGAGCTGGTTGCGCAGGTTCATGGAGATGATCACGGCGAAGAAGACGCCGAGCAGCGCCATGATGACCGAAAGGCCCACCACGAAGCGGTGTTTGATGGTGCTGGGGTGTTGTCTGGCCATGGTCCCTCCCCTGGTTCCCTTTTTTGGGGCGGAAGCGTGGAAAACGCAATGCGAACGCCGGGATGCGAGGTGCTAACTCGAGTTTGCACCTTTGGTCGCTTTTGTAAAAAATATTCTGTTATACCTGATGATTGGCGTTGCATGAAAAAGTGGTCCCGGACTTGCTTAGGGGACAACGGGGACACGGGTCCCTGCGGCGGCGACGGTTTCGGAGAGGGAAATCCCGGGACCTGGCGCCGGCCGGATGTGACAAGGGAGGACGGAGCGAACGCGGGCCGACGCCGTGGCGCGGCCTTGCGGGAGCGATCGGCGCGGCATGGCGGCCGTCCCGACGGGCCTTGGGAGAGCGCCTGCGGGAAGGGCGCACGGTGCGGGCGGTCGCGGCACGGCTGCGTCATCGTCAACGCAAAAGGAGGGAGTCATGGCGGAAAAAAAATGGCTAACGGAAGACAAGCTGGCCCTTATTCTGGGGCTTATCCTTTTCGGCTTGTCGCTTTTCAACTTCGGCGGCGTGGATCCGCTCGGCTGGGCCGTGAAGGTCAATGTGTGGACCGACGCGTCCAAGATCTTCTCGGCGGCCACCGGGGCATATAAGGATCTGTCGGGAATCGCCTCGCTGCTCCTGACCTGGATATTCGTCACGGCCATGCTGGCTTTCGGCATCAAGGCCCTGGGCGGCGATCCGAAACGCTTCATGGTGAGCTTCACGCTCGTGTTCTTCATCGGCTACTTCTGTTATGCGCTGGGCCATTACGCGACCATCGCGGCCACCCCGGACCAGCTCAAGAAGTACAACCTGTCCTGGGCCATGGGCCTGACCGGCGAGGCGGGATTCATTATCGCGCTGCTTGCCGGCATCTTCATCGGCAACTTCATGCCCGGGTTTGCGGCCAAGCTCAAAGACGCGCTCAAGCCCGAGATGTTCGTCAAGATCGCCATCGTCATCCTCGGCGCGGAGCTCGGCGTCAAGTCCGTGGACGCGTTGGGACTGGCTTCCTCGGTCATCTTCCGGGGCCTTTGCGCCATCGTCGAAGCGTATCTGATCTACTGGGCCCTGGTTTATTACATCTCCCGGAAATACTTCAAGTTCAGCCGTGAATGGGCGGCCCCGCTCGCTTCCGGCATCTCCATCTGCGGCGTTTCCGCCGCCATTGCCACCGGCGGCGCGATCCGCGCCCGGCCCATCGTCCCGATCATGGTTTCCTCCCTGGTCGTCGTATTTACCTGCGTGGAAATGCTGATCCTGCCCTTCGTCGCCCAACACTGGATGTACGGCGAGCCCATGGTGGCCGGCGCGTGGATGGGCCTTGCCGTCAAGTCCGACGGCGGCGCCATCGCTTCCGGCGTCATCACCGACGCGCTGATCCGCGCCCAGGCGCTGGCCGTGGACGGCATCAAGTACCAGGAAGGCTGGGTGACCATGGCGGCCACCACGATCAAGATCTTCATCGACGTCTTCATCGGCGTGTGGGCCTTCATCCTGGCCGCCATCTGGTGCACGATGATCGAGTGCAAGCCCGGCGAGCGCATGAAGTTCGGCGCGATCCTCGACCGCTTCCCGCGCTTCGTGCTCGGCTACGTCATCACCTTCGTGATCATGCTGATCCTGTGCGCCAAGGGCGGCGACATGCTGAAGTTCGGCAAGACCGCCATCGGCGACACCGGGCCCTTCCGGGGCATCTTCTTCGTGCTGACGTTTTTCACCATCGGCGTGGTGTCCAACTTCAAGAAGCTGTGGGACGAAGGCATCGGCCGGTTGGCCCTGGTCTACATCGTGAGCCTTTTCGGCTTCATCATCTGGATCGGGCTTTTCATCTCCTGGCTGTTCTTCCATGGCGTCAAGCCGCCCCTGGCTTCCTAGTCCAGCCGGGTCAAACCATACGCAAGGAGGCCTGCATGGAACCTGAAAAGAAAGACGCGACGTTTTCCGAAGAGCTCTCGAAAATGGAATGGGAACCGCTCATGCCCGTCGAGAAGAAGCTCATCGCCTGGAGCCTCGGCCTGGGCACGGCGCTGCTGTTCATCCTCTATTACGTCAGCGGCGTGTTCTTCCCTGGCGCGCACGGCTAGGCGCTACGACAACGCGAAAAACGAACGGGCGGTCCGCAAGGGCCGCCCGTTTTGCATGTCCGGCTGGCGACAGAACCCTTCCTTTCAAGCGCCTCCGTTCCCCCGCCCAGGGGGTCCGGGGGGATGATCCCCCCCGGCCGCCGGAGGCATCTTCTCCCCTTTTCTCCAACAACTACGGCCGCACGGCATTGCGACCCGCCGTATACACCAGCGCCTCGCCCCAGGGCGCGCGCGTGCGCAGGGCCGGCTTCTCCCCGGCCAGGCAGGCCTCCGCCTGATCGTTTTCCATGACTACCGTGACGTCGAAGCGCGTAACGGCCGTGCGCAGCGCCTGGCAGTCGCGCGTGTCGAAAGACATGTCGCCAAGCGCCGCCACGGGCGCGTCCGGGCCGGCCACGATCCAGTCCTGGGCACGGGCGTAAAAGAGGATCGGGTAGATCACGCTGTCCTTGCCGGTCACGAGCAGGCCCTTGCCGCCGGGATAGATGCCGTCCGCGAGGTAGTCGAGCAGGAGCGGTTCGTTGAAAAACGCGGCGTAGGCGTCGCGCCGCGTGCCCGGCCGGTCGAGGATCGACGGCGCAAAGGGCGGGTTGGCCTCGGGCAGGTATTTGGCGTCCACGAGCGGACGATCCTGGTTGAGGAAGACGGCAGCCATAAGCGTCACGGCGGCGACGGCGAGAATCGGCAGGCGAAGCAGTCGCCTGTCGTGCCAGACGTGCCGCGCCGCAACGAGGCAGGGCGCGCTTGCCGCGAAAAAGAGCGTGAAGAAGCGGTTATTGTAGCTGAACCAGGTGATCTTGTAGGCCACAAGCAGCGCGAACGCGGCAAGCGACGCGGCCGCGATGCGGCACAGGAGGTCGCTGCGGCGAAAAAGCCCCGCCGCGACGCAAGGCACCACGAGCAGGCCCCCGAGCAGGCCGAACCAGGCCGCGTCCTCGCGCAAGGCGTTGCCCGGGGCGTAGGAAGCGTGAAAATCCATGGACGCGCCCGGTCCCTTGCCCGGGCCGAAGAGCGCATCGTGCAGGTCGCGGCGAGCCGTGAACCACGCGCGACCGGGGAGATCCAGCACGTCCAGGGCGTAGCGCGCAAGGTTCGCCGCCGCGCCGCGCAGGCCGTCGGCGTTTTCGTGCAGGGCCACGGCCGCGCGCGGACCGAAGGGGTCGCCGAAACGCGCGAGGTTCACCCACTGGCTGGCCAGGCACAGGCAAAGCATGGCCGCAAGCAGCAGCGACGCCCCGGCGACCCTTTGCCATGACGCTGCCCAGGCGCGGGCCAGCGCGGCGCACAACTCCCTGCGCCGGGCCCAAAGAACGAGCGCGACGCACGGGCCGTCGAAGAGCGCGAAATGGCTTTTGGTGGAGATGCCGTAAAAGGCGAAAACGAGCAGCAGACCGAGCCGGCCGGGGGCGGGGCTCTCGAGGACCCCTCCCGCGGCCACGAGGCAGGCCACGGCCATGGCCGCCGCGCCGATGTCGTTTTTGGTGGAGACGGCCTCCAGGGGCAAAAGCGTGAGCGAAGCCACGACAAGCGCTGTGCGCAGGGCGAAGGCCGCATCCCCCCGCCGCCTGGCCAGGGCGAACGTGCCCGAGACGACGGCGAGATAGGCCAGAAGCGAGAAGGCGGCGATGGCCCGGTCCGTGCCGTAGCGCAGGAAGAACCAGTGGAGCAGGTCGAAGCCCGGGCTGAAGGACAGCTGGCGAAACGTCGCGTAGTGCGCGGGGGCCAGCGTATTTTCGCGCATCATGACCAGCACCCGCGCCAGATTGTAGGTCATGGAATCCCAGTTGGTCGGCGGCGCGACCCATACCGTGACGCCAAGGCCGGCCAGGGCCGCGCCGAGGAGCCAGGCGCTGGGGAAGTGCGCGGCAAGGCGCAGGGCGTGCCCCAGTTCCGGCAGCACGCGGCGTTTGCCCCGGGCGAGCCCGGCCGCGCACAGGCCGCAGACGGCCGCGTCGAGCAGCCAGGGGAAGCGGGCGAGGTGCAGGGCGAAAAGAAGCTGTATCGCGATGCCGAGGCCGGCGAGCGTCAGCGCCAGGGCGCGGCACAAGGCTTCGCCGAAGCGCACGTCCGCCGGTTGCAGGCGCAAGACGGCCGCGACGCAGCAGGCGAGTTCGCCGAGCAACAGCAGGGAAAGCAATCCTTTGGGCATGTTCGTCCGGGACGCGGGCGGCCGGGAAGAGCCGTCCGCGTCATGCAGAATTCGAGGAACGGCCGCTTGCCGTTACTGGTCCGCCGCGAGCGCCTTGTGCACCACTTCCCGCACGTTGACCGAGAGCGCCTCCACCGCGTCGAGCTTCTGCAAGGCCTCCCGCATGCGCTGCTGGCGGCCGGCGTCGAAATCGCGCCAGCGCAGGAAGGGCTTTGCGTAGCGCGCCGCGGCCTGGGGATTGAGCCGGTCGAGGCGTTCCACGATGTCCCGCACGAAGCGGTAGCCCGAGCCGTCCGGGGCGTGGAAGCCGTACGGGTTGGCCGCGAACACGCCGACGAGCGCGGCGACGCGGTTGGGGTTGGCCAGGCTGAAGGCCGGGTGCCCGGTCAGCCGTTCGACCGTCTCGAGCACGCCGGGGCGGCGCTGCGCGGCCTGTACGCCGAGCCATTTGTCCATGATCGCCGGGGACGCGGCAAAGGTTGCGGCGAAATCCTCGAGCGCCGGGGCCGCCAGCGGCGAAGCCCCGTCCACCAGAATGTCGAGGCCGGCGATCTTGTCGGTCATGTTGCGCGCCCCGGAAACCGTGGCGGCGGCAAGGGGGGCCACCTTCCCGGGCTCGGCGCGGTGCAGGTAGGCCAGGCAGAGGTTTTTTAGGCTCCGGCGGCCGCGCGACACGCCGTCGCTGGCCTCTTCGTCGAGGCTCGCCGCGATGTCGCGATACGTCGCCCACAGGTCGTCGGCCAGGGCCTTGGCCAGGGACGTGACGACCTTGCGGCGCCTTTCGTAGACCGCCACGGGGTCGATTTTCTCCCCCAGCGCGACAAGGGCGAGGCCGAGCTCCTGCTCGCCAGGCAGGGTCAGGGTCATGGCCTTGGCCCCGGCCTCCATCTCCTTGTCCAGGAGCACCGCGCGCAGGGCCGCGAGGCATTCCGGCGGCAGGTCCTCGCCGGCCAGGGCGTATTTCGTAAACAGTTTTTGCCCGGCGTCCCAGCGGTTGCAACCGTCGCTGTCGTGGGCCAGGAGCACGAGCAATTCGTTGTCGTCGTAGGCGTACTCGAGCCGCACCGGCGCGGAAAACCCGCGCAGCAGGGAGGGGATCGGCTTTTGCGCCACGTCCCGGATCACGAAGGTTTCCCGCTCGTTTTTCACTTCGAGCACGAGGTCGCCCGTCATGTCGTTTCCCTGCGCGTCGAGCAGACCCAGGCGCAGAGGCATATGAAAGGGCTCCTTGGTCGGCTGGCCGGGCGTGGGGGGGCAGCTTTGGCGGACGTCGAGGGCGTATTCGCGGCTTGCGGCGTCGTAGCTTGAAGTCACGTGAAGGACCGGCGTGCCGGCTTGCGCGTACCAGCGCATGAACTGGCCGAGGTCTGCGGCGTTGGCGTCTGCCATCGCCCGGACGAAATCCTCGCAGGTCGCGCTGTGGCCGTCGTGGCGCTCGAAGTAGAGGTCGAGGCCCTTGCGGAAGCCCTCGCGCCCGACCAGGGTCTGGATCATGCGGATGACTTCCGCCCCTTTGTTGTAGACGGTCGCGGTGTAGAAATTTTCCACCGCCTGGTAGCTCGCCGGGCGGATCGGGTGGGCCATGGCCCCGGCGTCCTCGGGGAATTGGGCGCGGCGTAGCGTGGCCACCGCGCGCAGCCGCTCCTGGGAAGGGCTGTTCATGTCGCCCACGAATTCCTGTTCCCGAAAGACGGTCAGCCCTTCCTTGAGCGTGATCTGGAACCAGTCGCGGCAGGTGACGCGGTTGCCGGACCAGTTGTGGAAGTATTCGTGGCCGACCACGCGCTCGAAAAAGGCGATGTCCGCGTCGGTCGCGGTGTCGGCGCGGCCGAGCACCCGGGCGTCGTTGAAGATGTTGAGGCCCTTGTTTTCCATTGCGCCGAAATTGAAGAAGCTGACGGCCACGATCATGAACCGGTCCAGGTCGTATTCGCGGCCGAAGCGTTCCTCGTCCCAGCGCATGGCCTTTTTGAGCGCGGCCATGGCGAAGCCGGTTTCGCTCGACCGGCCGGGTTCGGTGTAGATTTCGAGCAGCACCTCGCGCCCGGAGCGGGTGACGAAGCGGTCCGTCACCTTGTCGAGCCGGCCCGCGACCAGGGCGAACAGGTAGCAGGGCTTGCGGAAGGGGTCCTCCCACACGGCGTAATGGCGGCCGCCGTCTTCCTCGCCGGCGTCGATCAGGTTGCCGTTGGCCAGGAGCACCGGATAGCGGTCCTTTGCCGCGTGGATGGTCACCCGGTAGCGGGGCTGGACGTCGGGGCGGTCGGGAAAAAAGGTGATGCGGCGAAAGCCTTCGGATTCGCACTGCGTGCAGAGCATGGGCCCTGCGGCGTAGAGGCCGGAGAGGGCGGTGTTGGCGGCCGGGTCGATGGCGCATTCGATGGCGACGACGGCGCTTTCCGGCACGGCGTGGATGGTCAGGGCCTGCCCGGTCAGCGCATAGTCCCCGGGCGCGAGCATTTTGCCGTCGACAGTGACGCCGAGAAGCTCGACCCCCTGGCCGTCGAGGACCAGCGGCGCGTCCTTTGCGGCGCTTTCCGGGTTGCGGCGAACCGTCAGCCGCGAGGCGACGCGGGTGCGCGCGTTGTTGATGTCGAAATCCAGTTCCACGTCGTCCACGAGGAAAACCGGCGGCGTGTAATCCGCCAGGCGCGTTTCGGCCTTCCCGGCCGGGGTGGTCTTCATTTGCATGGGCAAACCTGTTGTTGGCTGGCGCGCGGCCCGGCCCTGGCAGGCGGAGGCGATGCGCGTCCCCGCGCAGCGGGCGACGGAGTGGGGCACGGGCGACCTCGCCGGTTCTTGCGTTGCGATCCGCTGCCCCGCGATGGGGGGGCGGACCTTCCCGACGATTCTCGTAAGAGATGTTTCGCTCCGCGTCCACCCGCTCCCCCGTCGCGGCTTGCTTCCGCCCCGTGCAGTTGCTACCCCACGGACATGCCCCTCGCTCCCCCCGACGCCGCGCCGCGTGCGGCCCTGTCGCCCGAACGTCTCGGCCGCAGGCTGTTTTTCTATTTCGCGGCCACGCTGCTTACGCTCGCCGTGGGGGTCGCCCTGGCCACGATCATTCCCTTGCGCGAGCGGCTCGCGCGCTCCGAGCAGGCCGGTCTCGCCCACGTGGCCGAGACCAAGGCCCTGGCCGTGGGGGAATGGTTCCGCCACGCCGAGGACCTCGCCCGCCAGATCACCAGCCGCACGCAGATCCGCAACGTCCTCGAAGAGGTGTACGCCGGTCGCATGTCCCGGGAAGATTTCGCGGCCTACGCCCGGCCCCGGCTCCTGGACGCCATGAAGCGTTCCGGGGACGTGGTCGGCATCACCCGCCTGTCCCGGGACGGCGAACCCGTGGCTTCGAGCGGCGAGCCCATTCCCCCGAGCGCCTGGCGCATGCCGCCGGTCGGCGGCGGCAAGGTGCTGGTGTCGCCGCCCGTGCGCCTTGGAGACAGGCTGTGCGTCGTCGTGGCCGCGCCGGTCAACGACCGCGACGGCCGCCGGCTGGCAACCGATCTTGTGGCCGTGGACACCGCGCAGCTCGGCGAAAAGATCCTGCGCCCGCCGGGTGGGGACGACACGGCGCGCCTTGCGCTGGCCGTGCGCGAGAACGGCGCGACGCGGGCCTTCCTGACCGAACCGGCGCCCGTGCCCCCGGCCCTCGCCCCAGCCATGGACCAGGCTTTGTCCCTGTCCCTGGCCGGCAAGGCCGGCATCCTGTCCGCCGCGGACACGGTCATCGCTTACACGCCGGTCGCGGACACGGACTGGGGCCTTGCCCTGACCGCCGACAGCCGCCGGCTCTACGCCCCGGTCCAGGCGGAACTGGCGGCCATGCTCGCCTCCACGGCCGGGGTCTACGCCCTGTGCCTGATCGGCTTCGGCATCCTGCTGCGCCCCCTGGCCGGCCGCATCCTGCTCGAGGCCCGGGAGCTCGCCGCCGTGGTCGCGGACAAGACGCGCCGGCTGACCGAAGAGCTCGCCGCCAGGGAGCAGGCCGAAAAGGCCCTGCAAGAGGCCCGCGACGGCCTGGAGCGCCGTGTGGACGAGCGCACGCGCCGGCTGGCCGAGGCCAATACGGAACTGCTCGCCCTGCACGAGCGCCTGGAAGGGGAGGTGGAGGAGCGCAAGGCCCTGTCCCGGGAGCTCATCAACCTGCTCGAAGGCGTGCGCCTGGACATCTCGCGCGATCTGCACGACCACACCGGGCAGCTGCTGACCACGCTGCGCCTGTCGCTCAACGCCGCCCAGCGCGAACTGCCTCCGGGCGGGGAGGGCTGCCGCATGCAGCTCGCCGCGGCCTCGGAAAAGGTGGACCAGGTGCTCGGCGAGATCAAGGCCATGGCCCGGGGCCTGCGCCCGGACACCCTCGACTATTTCGGGCTCGTGCCGTCCCTTGCCGCGCTCATCGACGAGCAGCGGGCCGCGAGCGGTCTGGATTTCCATTTCTTCCACAACGAGATACCGGCCGATTTCGATCGCGAAAAGGCCCTGGCGCTCTACCGCATCGCCCAGGAGGCGTTGTCCAACACCATCCGCCACGCGCATGCCGCCAACGTGCACGTGAGCCTCGTGCGCCGCGAGGACCGCATCACCTTGTCCGTGGAGGACGACGGCGCGGGATTTGAACCGGCGGCAAGGCCCGTCACGAGCCTGGGGCTCACGCTCATGCGCGAGCGCATGTTCCAGCTCGGAGGCACGCTCGCCGTGGAATCCGCGCCGGGCCGGGGCACGCATATAGCGGCGGAGGTGGCGCTGTGACGCGCGCCGGCCGCAACGGGGGGACGCCATGAACATCCACCGGCTGCTGCTCGTGGACGATCATCAGGTCGTCATCGAAGGCATCAAGGGGCTTTTCGCCGGCCGTGCCGACATCGCGGTCGTCGGGGAGGCCACGTCCGGGGAACAGGCCGTGGAACTGGCCACGAAGCTTCATCCCGACGTGGTCGTCATGGACATCTCCATGCCGGGCCTAAACGGCGTGGAGGCGACCGTCGCCATCCGCCAGACCTCGCCCACCTCGGACATCATCATCTATACCATGCACTCCGACCAGCGCTTCATCCTGGAGCTTTTCAAGGCCGGCATCTCCGGCCACGTGCTCAAGGCCGACGATCCGGCGCTGCTGGTCAAGGCCGTGGAGACGGTCTGCGCCGGGGGCACCTATTTCACCACGGTCACGCCCCAGGAGCTGCTGCGCCAGTTTAAGGGCGAGGTCGCGGCCGACGACGACGCGCGCCTGGAGCTTTTAAGCAAGCGCGAGATGGAAGTCTTCCGCCTGCTCGCCGACGGCGCGCCGCTGAAGCGTATCGCCACGGACCTGTGCATCAGCCCCAAGACCGTGGAGACGCACAAGTACAACATCATGGAAAAGCTCACCGCGCAGACCCCCGCCGACCTGACCAAGATCGCCCTACGCCACGGCCTGATCAAGCCCTAGCGCGCCGCGCCCCCCTCCTTTCCGGCCGGCGGGTTCAGGATTTTCCCGAGGCCCGGACAGGGCCGGGGCCGGGCGTTTTCCCTGCCCGGGCCGTCAGGGCCGTCTGTGCCGCCCGGTGCGGACAGTCACGGAAGCCATAAAAATCAGGAACGTCCCGATGGACCCTGTCGTGTCCGACAGGCATTTTTCCCGCATACGAAGGGAGATGCCATGGACAGGAGATCGTTTCTCAAATTCCTGGGGCTTGGCGGAGCGGCCGTCGGCGTGCTGGACGCCGGCGAGGCGCTGGCCGCGACGGACGGCGGGCAAGGGCCGCGCTACGCAATGGTCGTCGATCTGCGGCGCTGTGTCGGCTGCCAGTCGTGCACGGTGAGCTGCGGCCTGGAAAATCGCACGCCCGCCGGGGATTTCCGCACCACGGTCGGCGAATACGCCATCCGCGACACAGGCTCGCAGCGTACCGCCATCGCGTCGCTGCCGCGCCTGTGCAACCACTGCGAGCAGCCGGCCTGCATCCCGGTGTGCCCGGTTCGGGCCACGTACCAGCGCCCGGACGGCATCGTGGTCGTCGACGGCGGCAAATGCCTGGGCTGCGGCTTCTGCGTCCAGGCCTGCCCGTACGGCGCGCGCTTCCTCAACCACGAGACGAAGACCGCCGACAAGTGCACGTTTTGCGCCCACCGCATCGTGGCCGGCCTGCTGCCGGCCTGCGTCGAGAACTGCGTGGGCGGAGCGCGGCGTTTCGGCGACCTGAAAAATCCCGAAAGCCTCGTCGCGCGCATGCTGCGGGAATACGACGGCGCACTTGCCGTGCTCTACCCCGAAAAAAAGACCAAGCCGGCCGTCTACTACCTCGGCCTGGACCGTTATTTCACGCACGCCGCGGACGTGGCCGCGCCCATGCCGTACCGCGACCTGCGCGAGGGAGGTGCCCATGCCTGAGGCGATGGAACTCATCGGCGTCGTGCCCGCGCCGGATTGGGGCGCGTGGGAGCCGTTGGCCCTTGGCCTGCTGACCGCCGGCGCGGCCGCGCTGTGCCTGGCCGGCATCCTGTCCGTGTGCGGCCGGGGCGGGCGCACGGTCCGGCCGTTGGCCCTGGCCGCCCTGGCCGCCGGTTTGTGCGGCCAGGCGGCGCTTTTCGTCTCCCTGGAGCAGCCGCTTCGGGCCTACGAATTCTTCCTGCACCCGTCGTTTACCTCCTGGACCGCCGCCGGGGCCTACATCGTGCCGGTCTTCCTGCTGTGCGCCGCGCTTGCGGTCTTTGTCTACGCGACCAATGAAATCATGGCCTGCGTCGGCCGGGAATTGTGGACGGGCCCGCTCGTGCCGCTCCTGTTCGTGGTCGCGGGCCTTGCCGGGGGCCTGGGCCTTGCCGCCTGCTTCGCCGCCGGCGCGCGCGCTTCGGGTTCTCCCGATGCCGTATCGCGCGCCCTGGCGGGTTCTGCCGCCCTGGCCGTGGCCGGCTGCACGGTCCTGGCCGTCATCCTGCCCGCGTCCGCCGGTTTCGCCGCCGTGGTCAGCCCCTGGTGGCACGCGCCGGACGCGCTGTGCCTGCTCGCGGCCTGCATCGCCCTGGCCGGCTGGCGCGGGGGCGGGCGCGGCGCGTACGTCGCCGGCATCGCCGGCCTTGCCGGAGGGTTTTCGCTCTTTTGGAAACTCGTCCAGCTGGGCCAGGCCTTTCCGCGCAGCGCCGCCACCGTCGCCGACCGCGCCGCGTTTTTCGACCTCGCGTCCGGGCCGTCGCTTTTGGCCATCGCCGGTACCGCCGGGCTGCTGCTGGCCCTTTGCCTGCTTTTGCCCATGGTTGCGCCGGAAAGACCGTCTCACGCGCCCCAGGGCGTCCGCTAAGCCGGAAAGGGAACGAGCATGGATCCTTCGAGCAATCCTCAGAATACCCGGAACTCCCAGGATATCCGGAGCCGTCAGACCCCGGATAAAGGCAAGCGCGACCTGCTCAAAAAAGGCGCGGCGGTCGCGGGGCTCGGGCTTTTCGCCGCCGCTTCGGCCGGCGCGGCGGCCCGGGTCGTCGGCGGCCTGCTCTCCGGCAGCGCCGGCGTCGCCCTGGCCGACCCGGTCAATAAGAATTCCCTGGAACCGGAGTACCGCGTGGACGCCGCAGGCGCGGTGCACGCCGGCAACGGGCAGCGCGTGGCCTTCAACCAGTGCTGGGGCTGCACCACGTTTTGCGGCGTGCGCCTGCACATCGACGAGGCCACGGACCGCGTGGTCCGGGTCGCCGGCAACCCCTACAACCCGCTCGCTCACGAGAAGCCCTTCTCCATGGACACGCCCGTGGAGGAAACCCTGCGCCGGCTTTCGGCGGACAAGGACCAGGGGCACGACCAGCGCTCGACCACCTGCGGCCGGGGCGCGGCCATGGTCGAGGCCGCGACGAGCCCGTTTCGCATCACCCGTTGCCTCAAGCGCGCCGGCAAGCGCGGCGAGGGCAAGTGGCAGACGATCTCCTTCGAAAAGCTGGTGGAGGAGGTCGTGGAGGGCGGGGACCTTTTCGGCGAGGGCCACGTGGACGGCCTGCGCGCCATCCGCGAGGGCAAGGGGCCGGCCAATCCGGCCATGCCCGAATTCGGCCCCCAGGCCAACCGGCTGCTTTTGACCTATGCCGTGGACGACGGGCGCGAACACTTCTTTTTCAAGCGCTTCGGCCAGCAGGCCTTCGGCACGAAAAACTTCGGCAATCACGGCGCCTATTGCGGCCTGTCCTTTCGCATCGGCTCCGGGCTGTTCATCGACGACCTCAAGACCAACGCCCACATCAAGCCGGATTTCGAGAATTGCGAGTTCGCGATCTTCTGGGGCACGTCCCCGTCCCAGGCCGGCAACCCGTTCAACCGCTCGGGGCGCATGCTCGCGGCCGGGCGCGCCGCAGGCAAGTTGCATTACGCGGTCGTGGACCCGGTGCTGCGCATGCCGATCGCAAGCGCCTCCCGGGACCGCTGCCGCTGGGTGCCCGTGCGCCCGGGCATGGACGCGGCCCTGGCCCTGGGCATGATGCGCTGGATGTTCGACAACACGCGCATCGACGAGGGGTTTCTTTGTCGCCCGACCTTGCAGGCGGCCCGCGCCGCCGGCGAGGCCGGGTATTGCAACGCCACGCACCTGGTGCAGCTTTCCGGGCCCGGCGCGGGCAAGCTCCTGCGCGCCTCGGATATGGGCCTGGCCGCGCCGGCCGCCCCGGCCGCCTCGTCCAAGGACGGGGCCAAGCCCGTGCCGGGCAATGCGGGGGGGAATGCGGCGGGCGACACGCCCATGGTCGTGGGGCCGGGCGGCAACCTGGTGCCGGCCGGCGACTGCCCCCAGGCGCAGCTTTTCTACCGGGGCGAGGTCGCGCTGCCGGGCGGGCAGGCCGTGACCGTGGCCACGGCCCTGACGCTTCTGCGCGAAGAGGCGCGGCAGCGCAGCCTGGAAGAGTACGCCGCGCTCTGCGGCGTGCCGGCGGACGCCATAGCGGACCTCGCCCGGGAGCTCACCGCCCACGGCAAGCGCGCGGCCGTGGACGTGCACGGCGGCATGATGAGCACCTCCGGCGGCAACGCCGCCTTCACCGCGCTCACCCTCAATACGCTCATTGGCAACATCAACGCCAAGGGCGGCATCGCGACCACGGCCGGCTCCTTCCACGGCGGCCCGGCGCTCAAAGGCCCGCGCTACGACCTGGAGAACTTCCCCGGCGCGGTCGAGCCCAAGGGCTTCCCGGCCATCCGCTGCCGCGCGCCCTACCAGAAGTCCACGGAGTTCAAGCAGAAGACCGCGTCCGGGCAAAATCCCTACCCCTCCGAGCATCCCTGGTATCCGCTGACGCCGCCGAACATGCCGGGCGAACATCTGCTCTCCCATGCCAACGGCTCGCCATTCAAATATAAGTGCTGGATCAACTGGACCGGCAACGTCGTCTACGGCCACGGCGGACTCAGGCAGGCCGTGGACAGGCACTTGCGCGACCCCGCCGACCTGCCGCTCATCGTCGGCATCGACACCTTCCACAACGAGACCAACGCCTACGCCGACTACCTCGTGCCCGACCCCTGCATGTACGAGGTCTGGGGCGGCTTCTCCTCGGCCTGGGCCGGGGTGTTGACCAGGATGTCCACGGCGCGCTGGCCGGCCGTCGCGCCGCGCCAGGAGAAAAGCGCCGCGGGCGAGCCGGTGTGCATGGAGCTTTTCGTCATCGAAGTCGCCAAGCGCATGGGCCTGCCCGGTTTCGGCGAGGGGGCCATCCCCGGGGCCGACGGAACCCAGCATCCGCTGCATAGGCCCGAGGATTACTACCTGCGCCTGGCGGCCAACGTCGCCTGGTTCGGGGGCGACGTGCTGCCGTCGCCGAGCGAGCGGGACATCGCGCTTTCGGGCATCGGCCGCATCCTGCCGGACATCGCGCGCGTGCTGCCGACCGAGGAGCGCGGCCCCGTGGCCTACCTCTACAGCAGGGGAGGGCGGTTTGCGCCCTACGGCGCGAGCTACGCCGGGGACGCGGTCAAGGCGAAGTGGGAAAAGGCGCTGCAAGTCTACAACGAGGAGGCGGCCCAGGCGATCAACTCGCAAACAGGCCGGCATTACGACGGCACGCCCCGCTGCAAGCCGCCGATGCTGACCGACGGCAGGGCGCTGCGCGACATCTGGAGCGAGGTGGAGTACCCGCTGCTCATGACCTCCTTCAAATCGAGCCTGATCAATTCCTATTCCGTCGTCTCCGAGCGGTTGCTGGCCATCAAGCCCGTGAACATGGTCATGCTGCACGGCGATGACGCCAAGCGTCTGGGCCTGACCCCGGGGGCGCTCGCGCGCATCGTGAGCCCGGCGGGCAGCGCCGTGGCGCGGGTGGTCGTCGGCGAAACGGTCATGCCCGGGGTGGTCGCCGTGGAGCACGGCTTCGGCCACACGGCGCTCGGGGCCGCGGACGTGGAGATCGACGGCCGTGTGGTTCGCGCCGCGCGTAAGGCTGCCGCCGGATTTTGCTTAAACGACCTGACGCCGCCGGACCCCACGCGCAAGGGCGCTTCGATGCTGCTCGAACACGAATACGGCAGCGCCGCCCGGCAGGGCATTCCGGTGCGCGTGGAAAAAGTCTGACGCGCCATTTCCCGTGCGATTGCGGCGTTTGCGAAATGAAATGCGGCCCGTCCTTTCGGACGGGCCGCTTGTTTTTGTGGGCCTTGGCTGCGTCGGGGATTTTCTGCGGGTTGCGCGCGAAACTGCGCGGCGTTCGCCCGAAGGAAGGGCAGCGAGAAGGGGGGGCAGGCCTATCCCGTGCGAGGCGATGCGGAGGTACGTCGCCTGCATCGTGACAGGACGGAAACTTGGCGTATCTGTTACGTCATAAAAGACATAACATCGCGTTAATATGGAGCTTTTTGACCCGAATTGCTTTTGCGATGGTTCCTTTGTGCCCATTTTGCAACACGCTGTAATGTTTGACCTAACATGACACTTCGTCTGGCATCTCTTCTCAAGGGCCTTTTTTGTCAGTCACGGCAGGCCATTTTTGTCTGCCCCTTGCGCGATCATGTTTGTGTTAACATAGGGAATTTCAATGATATCTCGCGAGTGGATCGGGGATTGCTTTTTTTAACCTAACATGAAGCCCATGTCCCGCATGCGCGCCTCCTGTCCCGGCGCGGCCCGCACGGCCGCGCCGGGGGCCGCTGCGGCGGGCGCAGGGGCGGGCTTCGGGAGAAGTCGCAACGACACGGGAAGCTGGCGGGCCGGACGGCCGCTGTAGAAAACGCGCAATGGAGGATGCTATGCCCAAGTTCATTCGGATCGATATGGCGACGAAGACCGTGAAGACGGAGGAATGCCCCGAACAGTACGCCGGACTGGCCGGCCGGGGTCTGACCTCGGTCTTCGTGTCCAATGAAGTCAAACCGTCGTGCCATCCCCTGGGGAAATACAACAAGCTGATCCTCGCCCCCGGTTACCTGACCGGCACGAGCGCGGCGAACTCGGGCCGGCTTTCCTGCGGCGCGAAGAGCCCGCTCACCGGCGGCATCAAGGAAAGCAACACGGGCGGCACCTTCGGCCAGAAAATGTCCAAGATGGACATCAAGGCCATGGTTTTCGAGGGCATTCCCGCGGAAGACAAATTTTACGTCGTCAAGGTGACCATGGACGGCGTGACCTTTGACGAGGCCCCCGCGGAAACCATCGGCATGGGTAACTACGAGGCCATCAAGGTGCTGCAGGCGAAGTACGGTCCCAAGGTCGGCGTGGCCATCATCGGCCCGGCCGGCGAAATGCGCCTGACCGCCGCGAACATCTCCTTCGCCGACCCGCAGAGCAACATCCGCAGCGCCGGCCGCGGCGGCCTCGGCGCGGTCATGGGCTCCAAGAAGATCAAGGCCATCGTCATCGACGAAGCCGGCGCGCCCGGCGTCACCATCGCCAACACGGACGCGTTCAAGAGCGCGTCCAAGCGCTTCACCAACGCCCTCGTCACCCACCCGGTCACCGGCCAGGGCCTGCCCAAGTACGGCACCAACGTCCTGGTCAACATCCTCAACGAAGCCGGCGGCCTGCCCACGAAGAACTTCCGCACCGGCCGCAACGAATGGGCCAACAACATCGGCGGCGAAACGATGGCCGCCACCATCGAGGCCCGGGGCGGCAAGACGACCCACGGCTGCCACGCCGGCTGCATCATCCGCTGCTCCCAGCACTATAACGACAAGGAAGGCAAATACCTCACCAGCGGCTTCGAGTACGAGACCGTCTGGGCGCTCGGCGCCAACGGCTGCATCGACGACCTCGACGCCATCGCCTACGCGGACCGCGAATTCGACGATGTGGGTGTGGATTCCATCGAAACGGCCGTCGCCGTCAACGTCGCCCAGGAAGCCGGCATCATCCCCTGGGGCGACGCCAAGGCCATGCTCGATCTGATCCTGGAGATCCGCAAGGGCACGCCGCTTGGCCGCATCCTCGGCTGCGGCGCGGCCGCCGTCGGCCAGATGTACGGCCTCACCCGGGTGCCCGTCGTGAAAAATCAGGCCATCCCGGCCTACGACCCGCGCGCGGTCAAGGGCGTGGGCCTCACCTACGCCACCACGCCCATGGGCGCGGACCACACCGCGGGCTACGCCGTGGCCACCAACATCCTGAAGGTCGGCGGCTTCGTCGATCCGCTCGGCAAGGAAGGCCAGGTGGAGCTGTCGCGCAACCTGCAGATCGCCACCGCCGCCGTGGACAGCACCGGCATGTGCCTGTTCGTTGCCTTCGCCATCCTGGACATCGCCGACGGCTTCAACGCCCTGGTCGACATGATCAATGCCCGTTACAACCTGTCCCTGACAGGCGACGACGTCGTCGCCCTCGGCAAGACCATTCTCAAGGCCGAGCGCGACTTCAACAAGCGGGCCGGTTTCACCAACGCCCATGACCGTCTGCCGGAGTTCTTCGAAGAAGAATGCGCTCCGCACAACGTCACCTGGAACTTCACCGACGAAGAAGTCGACGAAGTTTTCAACTTCTAAGGATTGCCGGAGCCGTTGCCCGGCGCAACGGCGATCGGCGACACGCCGCGGCGACCCCACCGGGCCGCCCCGGCGGTCCCGCAGAAGCGGCCACGCCAGGCG
>JAEWPX010000109.1 GCA_023399375.1 Pseudomonadota bacterium
ATACATCGCATGGCGTTGGAGCGGTATGCCGGGCCGGGGTGTCTGGTGGAGTACATGCAGGGCAATCAGGCGCAGGTGGCCTGGGTGCTCGAGGAGGCCTCGGGACGTCTGCGGCTGTACACGTTGACCAAGCGCGAGGAGAAGATGGCGCTTTCGCGCGTGCTGCCCTGGATGGGACCGCGCTACGACGGGGCCAAGGACCGCAGCGAGATCCTGGAGATCCTCACCGCCTGCCAGGCAAAACGCGAGGCCGCGGCCAAGGCCATCGACCCGCTGGAGCTGTGGGAGCTGTCCCAGGGCGAGGTGCGCGAGGAGAGCGCGGAGTGGTTCGCCGGGCTCGTCGGCGAGCATCCCGACGTGGACGCCGTGGCGGCCATGGGCCGGGCGCTGCTCGGGTGCAAGACCCATTTCAAGTTTCATCCGCCCAAATTCGAAGTTTTTCCGGCCGAGCTCGTCGAGCGGCGCATGGTCGAGGCGGCCCAGGCCGAGGAACGGGAAAAGGTGGTCGTTGCCGGCCAGGCCTTTTTCAAGGAGCTGTGGCAGGGCTGGCTTTCCGGCGACCGCAAGAAGGCGCAGGCGCTGGCGGCGAGGCTCGACCCCGAAGCGGGCAAGCGCTTGGCCGAGCTGCTCAAGCGCCTGATGGCCGACGCCGAGGACGCCGAGGCGGCCACGCTGTGGGCCATGCTGCGAAAGGGCCTGCCCGAGCATCCCTTCCAGGCCTACATCCTGGCCACGCAGTGGGGCATCGTACCGCCGCATTACAACTATCTGCTCGATCAGGCCGACTACGCCCCGGGCGACGACTGGTGGCGGCCGTTTGCCGCCGAGATCGAGGCGCGCAAGGCGGGGCTTGCCGCCCTGGCGCGCGATCCCGAGCCCCTCGCCTTCGTCAGCGTCGATTCCCCGACCACCCGTGACATCGACGACGCCTTTTTCGCCGAGGCGCGGGAGGACGGCGGCATCCGGCTCGTGCTGGCCCTGGCCGATCCGGCCCTGGACTGGGATTTCGGCGGCCCCCTCGATGCGGCCGTGGCCGCGCGCGCCTCGAGCCTCTATCTGCCCGAGGGCACGTACCACATGCTGCCCGAGGCGCTCGGCACGGGGCTTTACAGCCTGCTCGCCGGCGAGGTGCGCCCGTCGCTCGTCATGGAGTGGGAGTTCGACGCGGCCGGCGAGACGGTCGGCTTCTCCATGCGCAAGTCTTTTGTGCGCGTGGCGGAAAACACCACCTATGCCGCGGTGGAAGCGGCCCTCGACGTCCCGGACGCCCCGGAGAACCTCGTCCTGGGCTACAAGCTGGCCGCGACGCTGCGGCAAAAGCGCCTGGAGCGCGGGGCCGTCATCATCGAGCGGCCCGAGCCCGACATCATCCTTTCCGGCTATCCCGAGAACACGACCGTGGAGATGGGGCTTTGCCCGTCCTATCCGCGTTCCCAGCTCATGGTCAGCGAGTTCATGATCCTCGGCAACACGGCCGCGGCGCAGTACGCCGTGTCCCATGGCGCGGCCATGCTCTTTCGCACCCAGGACGCCGCGCTGCCTCCCGAGGTCCGGGGCGTGCACGACGATCCGCCCTCCATCCAGCGCGTGGTGCGCGAGCTGCCGCCGACCCTGACCGAGCCCGATCCCCGGCCGCACGCCACGCTCGCCGCGCCGGCCTATGCGCCCGTGACCTCGCCGCTGCGGCGTTACGCCGACCTCGTGAACTTGGCCCAGCTCGAGAGCCTGCTGCGCACGGGCGCGCCGCGCTGGAGCCGGGGCGAGCTCGAGGCACGGTTGCCGGAACTGTCCTCGCGCATCGAGGCCGTGGGCCGGGTGCAGCGTTTCCGGCCGCGCTACTGGAAGCTGCTGTTCCTTCAGCGCACCTGCCGCGAGCGCACCTTCGAGGGCATCGTGGTGGATCTCGGCGGCGGCGGCTTCGTGTCGCTGTCCCTGCCGGACATGCAGATCTACGTCCGCGCCACGCGGGACACCCTGGGCGATGCGGTTTACATCGGCCAGAGGTATGCGCTACGTCTGGGCAAAATCGACCCGCTCACCAACGAATTGCGGGTTTTCGGCGCGGAAGAGATTCCGGCCCGACTGCCCGAAGGGGCCGAGGCCTTTTTCATGGATGCCGGCGGGGCGAATTAGGTGAAACACCTCAGGCGGCCAGGAGGGGCGGAGCCCCTCCTGAACCTCCCGGCACGGGGAGCGGTTCCCGGGACGGCCTGGAAAAGGGAAGTGGGGGAATTATGGGTTTGGGTTTCGTGTTCGCCTGCATGCTGTATCTGGTGTTGACGTACGTTATCGCCGCGTTTCCCTTCGGCCTGGCCGTGGCCATGGCCGGCTGCGGCATCGACCCGCGCCAGGGCGGCAGCCGCAACACCGGGGCGACCAACGTCGCCCGGCTGTGCGGCACGCGCTACGGCGCGGCCACCCTGCTTCTGGACGTGGCCAAGGGCCTCGTCCCCGTGCTCGTGGCCAAGGCCATTTCGGATTCGGCCGTCTTTTTGTCGCTCGTGGTCGTTCTCGCCGTGGCCGGGCACATGTTTTCCGCCTTCCTCTACGGCAAGGGCGGCAAGGGCGTGGCCACGACCATCGGCGTGTTCCTCGGCGTCGCGCCGGTTCCGGCCCTGCTCGCCGTGGCCGCTTGCGTGTGCGTCATCGCGCTCACGGGCTTCGTGTCCGCCGGCTCCCTGACCCTGGCCGTGGCGTTGCCGGTGCTGGTCTACTTCCTCGGCCCCTGCGCGCTGACGCCGGCCGCCCTGGTCGTGGCCGCGCTCGTGATCGCCAGACACCGCGAAAACATCGCCCGCCTGCGCGCCGGCCAGGAAAAGCCCTGGCGCAAGAAGGGGTAAGGCGCGAGCCGCATTCCCATGATCCACATTCTGTACGTTTTCGCGGCCCTGGTCGCGTGCAATCTCCTGTCCATGTGGGGGCTTTCCCGGCTGCGCCGCGGCCGGGCGCGCACGGCCGGCATGGGGGCGCTCGTGGCCCTGGACGCCGCCATCGCCGTGCTGCTCGTCCTGGAAATCGGCATGGCGCTCTTTTTCGCCCAGTCCGACGGCTTCAACCTCACCATGTCCAGCCGCAACTGGTTCGCCCGGCACTGGCATCCGGTCAACAGTCTGGGCTACCGCGACGTCGAACCGCTGCCCAAGGCCGCCGGCGAGAAGCTGGTGCTCGTGGTGGGCGACTCCTTTGCCGCCGGCCATGGCATCGACCGGGCCGAGGACCGTTTCGGCGACGTGCTGGCGCGCGATCTCGGCAAGGGCTGGCGGGTGGCCAACGCCTCCAAGATAGGCTGGGACACCGTGGACGAAGACCAGGCGCTGCGCGCCTATCCCCTCGCGCCCGATGTCGTGGTCCTGGCCTACTTCGTCAACGACATCTACCGCGCGGCGGAAAAGGCGCACTTCGCGCTGCCGTTTTCCATCCGTTTTCCCCGGACTGCGTTCACGCGCTATCTCGTGGACCACTTCGCCCTGGCCAACTTCGCCTACTGGCGGCTGGCGCGTACGGGCAACGTGGAGGATGCGGCCAAGGGCTTCTGGGACAGGCTGCGCGCCGCGTACGCCGACCCGGTCGTCTGGGCCGAGCACGCCGCCGAGCTCGATTCCATCGTGGACTGGTGCAGGGAACACAAGGCCCGCCTGATCGCGCTCGTCATCCCGAGCCTTGCCGACGTGGCCGGCACCGCGCCCATGACGCAACGCGTCGCGGCCTATTTTCGGGAGCATGGCGTGGAGACCGTGGACCTGACGCCGCTGCTCGCCGGCCGCGACCCGGGCTCCATGGTGGTCAACGGCGTGGACAGCCACGCCAATGTGGCGCTCAACGCCGAAATGGCCGCCCTGCTCAAAAAGGCCATCCTCGCGTCCCCGACCGGGGCCGTGCCGGAACCGGTGACGCCCTAGGCCGGCCGCGCGACGATTTTCCGGGAGGCCCATCATGGGAAAGCTGCTGCTTGTCGTGGATATGCTCAATGACTTCATCGAGCCCGGCGGCCGGTTGCATTTCCCGGCCGGCACGGGCGCGGTCGCGCCCATTGTCCGCCTGCGCGCCGCGTTCCGGGCCGCGGGCGCGCCCGTGGTCTACGACAACGACGCCCATCCCGAGGATGCCGCGGAATTCGCCCACTGGCCCGTGCATTGCGTCATGGGCACGCCGGGCGCGCGCATCGTCGACGCCCTGGCCGCCGGACCGGGCGACGTCGTCATCCACAAGGACGCCCTGTCGCTTTTCCATGTGCCATGGGCCGCGTCCGTGCTGCGCGCGCTCGGGGCCGGCCGGCTCTACGTGGCCGGCGTGGCCACGGAATACTGCGTCAAGGAGGCAACGCTGCACGCCCTCGACGCGGGATTTGCCGTGACGGTCGTCACCGACGCCATCGCCGCCGTGGACCTTACCCCGGGCGATGGCGCAAGGGCGCTGGCGGCCATGGCCGCGGCCGGGGCCGACTTCGCCGCGGTCGAAGCGGTGCTGGCGACGCTTTCCTGAAGCCGCAGCAGCCTCAAGGCGTCCCGGATGCGCCGGGGACGGCCGAGGTTTCCGGGCCGTCCGGCGGGCGCATGGTGAGCAGCATCTTGCCGTCGGGCAGGGGCGCGGCCGTGAAATCGAACAGCCGCGTCGTCCCGTCGCCGCAGCGGACCGGGTAGACGCGCCGTCCCGGTTTTCCCAGGGCCGTCTGCCAGTCCGCCGTGATCTTTTCCCGCAACGCCGGGTCGGGATAGGCCTTGCTCAGCCAGGTTTCCACGTCCGGAATGTCTTCCAGCGTATAGCCCACAAGATCCCGAAAAGACTTGTTGAGGAACAGCGTGCGCCCGTCCGTGCCGACGAGGCTCGCGGCGTAGGGCACGTGGTCGAGGATGGCGCGCAGTTGCGCAAGCGTGCGCCGTACGTCGTCGCGCGCCTTTTCCAGCGCCGTGACCTCCTCGGCGTGGAGCATGACCGTATCCGGCGCGGCGCACACGAACGTCATGTCGAAGACGCCGGGTTCGCTCGCCCCGGGCGGCCGGAAGGAAAAGCGCTTGCGGCTGGTGCGCCGGGCCTCCAGGGCGTTCCACAGCGCCAGGTAGACGTCCGGGGTCTCGTGAAAGATGGCCCCGGCCGGCGCGTCCGTGCAGGTGCCGATGCGTCCCCGGAAAAGCGCCTCGGCCGCGCGGTTGGCGTCGGCCAGCACGAGTTCGCGGTCCTTGATCACAAAGGTGAGGGTCGGCAGGGGAAAATTGCGCAGATGCGCCTTGAGGCGTTCTTCCCGGGCGCGAAGCGCCTGCTCCATGCGCCGACGTTCGCTGACGTCCTCCACGAAGCCTTCCACGACCTGCTGTCCTTCGTGCTCGACCAGGCGGACGTGCAGCCGGCCGATGAAGCTCGAACCGTCCCGCCGTTTGTTGACGACGTCCAGCCGCGCCAATTCCCCGTCGCGGCGCAGCCGCTCCACGATGCGCATGCGTTCTCCCGGGTCCAGGAAGACCTGGGCGGCATCGTGGCCGATGGCCGCGAGCATGGCCTCGGGCGAGGCGTAGCCGAACAGGCGCGCCATGGAATCGCTGACGGCCAGGATGCGCCCGTCCGGCGTGGATTGAAAAAGCCCGAGGCCGGCGACGTCGAAAAGCTCGCGCAGGCGGGAATCGAAGGCGTTTCCGTCGTCCCCGATCCGCCGTTCCAGGGTGATGTCGCGGCCGTAGCAGTTGACTTCCCGGCTTGCGGGCAGGGGGCAGGCGATCATCTCCAGAAGCGTCTCCCCCACGGGGAGGCGGAAAGTCGTCCGCGCGCCGCTTTCGAGGGCGCGGGTCGCGGCTGCGGCGAAGGGGGCTGGCATGGGCGCGCCGACGGCCATGTCCCAGGCGTCGAGCAGGGCCGCGCAGCCCGGATTGGCGTAGGCCAGGGCGCCGTCGCGGCCGATGCGCAGCACGGGATGGGGATTGTCTTCGGGAAAGCGGGCCATGGAGCGCAGGTTGTCGTGAGCCTGGCGCTCGCTGGTCACGTCCTGGACCGTGCCGTAGATGCGCGTCACGCGGCCCGAGGCGTCGCGCTCGGCCCTGGCCACGGCCCTGGCGTGCCGCCACAGGCCGTCGCCCCGGCGGAAGCGGTATTCGTAGCGCTGGGAGCCGCTCTGGGCGATGAGCCTGCACCGCACGGCCTCAACGGCCGGTCGGTCGTCGGGATGCACCAGGTCGAGAAATTCCGGGAAGGTCGGGATCGGGCTGCTCGCAGGCAGCCCGAAAATGCGCTGGAATTCCTCGGACCAGAAGTCCTGGCCCGTGACCAGATCCCGGTTGAAACTGCCGACCCTGGCTAGGCGCTGGGTCTCGCGAAACGAGGCGGCCAGGGTGTGCAGGTCGTGCCAGGGCGATGCGCCCTGGTCGGGCTGGGCGGTGATGTCCCGGATCAGCCCGCACAGGGATTCCGGCTGGGCGAGCAGGGCGTCGCGCACGTCGGAAGGGAGCTTGCCGGCAAGGGCGAGCAGGGCGTCGGGCGGCTCGCCCAGTGCCTCGGCCAGGGCCAGGATGTGGGCTTGGGAAAGGCTCGGGGGCGCGCCCCGTTCCAGACGGCTCAAGTAGGACGGCTGGATGCCCAGGCGCGCCGCCAGGCGGCGAAGGGAAAAAGCAGGATCGCCGGCCTGGAGGGCCAGGCGTTTTTCGCGGATGCGGCGGCCGAACGGATGGGGATCCTGCATGTGTGCACCATAGCGTGCACGCCGCGTTCCGGCAATATCTTCGAGGGAAACTACGCGCTCGTCGGCGCTTCCGGCACGAGGGCCGTTGCCGTGGCCAGGGCATGCAGCTCTTGCGCCATGTCCGCGGCGTCGGCGGCGGGATCGGCTTCCAGTTTTCGTGCGGCTTCGTGGGTGGCGCGTTCGAGTTCCGGCCGGTCCGGGTCGGCAAAAACGGCCAGGGCCGTGGCCGCCTTTGCCGCTTTGCCCAGGGCAAGAAACGAAAGCGCCAGGAAAAAGCGCGCGGCGGCGTCCTTGCCCCCGGACAGGCGCAGTACGTGCTCGAATTCCACCCGCGCCTGGAGGGGCTGGCCCATGGCGTAGAGCGCATGGCCCAGGCGGAAGCGCACGGCCGTGTTGGACAGGTCTTCGCGCACCGAGGCCCTGTAGGCCGCCACGGCGGCGGGGTAGTCCCCGGCGGCGTAGGCCGCGTCGCCGGCGGCGTGCCGGTCCGGCGCGGGCGCGTCGGCCCGGGGCTTGGGGATGTCGCGGCCGAGCAGCGCGCGCACGAGATTGCGGCGGGAAACGGTGGGGCGGTCGTCGTTGGCCATGGCGTTATTGGGGCGGTCTGCCCGCCGGGTTGAAGAAGATGGATTCGATGTCCCGGATACGGTCGTCGCCGGCCGCGGCCACTTCCGCCAGGATGCTTTCGGACAGGCCCAGGGAACGCCAGGCCGCCTCGGACAGGGCCGGCGTGGGCGAGCCGGAAAAGGGCGGCCAGGCCCAGGCCGTGGCCAGGATGTCCGCCACGTGGACCAGCGCCGTTTCCCGGTCCCCGGCGTCGCCGGAGGGGGTGTGGTGGTCGCCGGCCATGGCCGCGAGGCTGTCGGGAAAATGCCAGCCGGCTAAAAGAACCCGGCCCACGGCCGCGTGGTCGATGCCGATGACCGCGGTTTCCGCCTCGGCGTCGGGCAGGCCCTCCACGCGCGAGAGCAGCAGCGCCCGTCCGGCCGCGGCCGGCAGTTTGCGCAGGATCACGAGCTGGCCGAGGTCGTGGAGCAGGCCGCCCACGAACACCCGTTCCGGAGAGGTTCCCGGGCAGGAGGCCGCGAGCAGCGAGGCGTAGACGGCGCAGGCCGCGGCATGCCGCCAGAAGGCGCGCATGTCCCACAGGCCCGGCTCGATGTCGTCGAAGGCGTTGAGCGCCGCCAGGCTCATGACCAGCGTGGTCAGTTCCTTGCGCCCGACCATGTCCACGGCCCGGGTGATGGAGTCCACCGGGGTCCGCGCGGCGTAATGGGGGCTGTTGACCAGGCGCAGGAGTTTCGCCGCGAATCCCGGGTCGCGCCCGATGAGCGCGGCAAGCTCCCTGGCCGAGGTCTTTTCCGATTGCAGGGCCGAAAGCAGGCGCACGTGGACTTCGGGCAGCGTGGCCAGTTCCACTTCGCCACTGACGAGGCTTGCCGGGTCGATACGCTGTCTGCCGAAAAGCTGCGTTTCCGGCGCGAACCCGAGCAGCGACGGCGCTTCGGCCGCGGCCGCGAGATCCAGTCCTTCGGCCAGGGCACGCGCGGCGGCGCGCGCGGCGGCCAGGTCGAACACCGCCCGGCCGAAAGGCGCGGCGGTGTCCAAGGCGCAAAAGCGCGGCGCGAGCAGTTCCCGGCAACGCCGGACGGCAGTTTCCAGTTCCGGAGCCGTTTCTTCGGCCTGCTCCGACTCGGACACGACCTCCACGTCGCGCACGCCGAACGCGCGCATAGCGCGGATGTTTTCCTGGGAGATCACGGTGCCTTGGCGCAACAAAACCACGCCCTGTTGGCCGCTTATGTCCTTGCCGGCCACCATGCCGTGCTCCACGTCGTCGATGTGGACCTTGACCACGCTCTGCCGCCTCCGGACTGCCTTGTCGCCGCCACCATGGCCCGCGACGCCGGGATTAAGATTGTAATAAAGCTAATCGAAAGGAAAGGGCGCAGGATGCCCCCGGAGAAATGTTTCTGCCGGGTGGACAACGTCATTTTTTGTATTACACTGATTTGACATGTAAAATTAAATTTTACCAATATCGGCGAAGTTGGCCTGCCTTTTGCTCAAGAGAAGGCGTGAGCGCGGTGGGCGTAAGCCGAAACCACACCGCACAAAATCACCTGGCCGTGGCGGCCACCCCCTAGCCTCCTCCCCCAACACGCCACCACGGCCTTTTTAGGAAGCCGCTTGGACCACTCCCTGGGTCTGGGCGGCTTCCGCTTTTCGGGACGCTGGCGCGCCGGAAACGCTTGAACCCGACCCGATTCCTGGATATAGCCTGGAAGGACACGCCATGGCGCAACGCGCGCCGCAGCGCCGTCGCCGGTCGAGGGGCCGGACCGCACGGCTTTTTCGGGTACTTTGCATGGAGCAGGGTTTGGAAAACAAGGATTCGGGCCCCCAGGCCTTTTTGGACTTCGTCAACCAGCGGCTGGCCAAGCGGCAGCGGGAACTTGACGGAGCCGTCAAATTCTCCAGCCACTACGTCCAGGTGGAGACTGTCGTCATGGAGCTCAAGGCTATCCGGACCAAGTTCTTGACCCTCATGCGGCGCGAGGGTTTATTGTGAGGCGACACCTTCGTGCAGCCGCCCTGTGCGTCCTGCTGGCGACTGCGGCCGCGCTGCCGGCCCTGGCGCAACAGGCGGCGGACATCGCCGGCAACTGGTCCGCCGTGGTGCTCGGGCAGGAGATCACGGCCAGCTTCACCCGCCAGGGCGACATGATAAACGGCGTGGTGACCATCCCCGACATCGGCGGCGGGAAGAACGTCTACCACGTGGCCGGCGTCATTCTCGGGGCCGACTTCGCCGCCCAGCACGGCAGCGGCCATCTCCTCAAAGGCACGCTCACCGGCCCGGACACGGCCGAGGCCGTCTTTTCCCCGAAAAACGGGCCGTCGCTCACCCTGCACCTCCAGCGGCGCGCGGGGCCATAGCCGTCTCGCGCACAACGCTCACGCATCGGCGGTTTTCTTCTGTCCCGCCGGCACCACGGGCACGTTCTCGTCCTTGGCCCTGTCGGTCCAGGCGCGTTTGACGGTTTCCACGTCCTCGGGCGAAAGCGTCGCCTCGACGGCATCGAAGGTGCGGTTGCGGAAAAAGACCAGATCCTGATAACTCGGCGCCTGCTGGATTTTCTCCAGGTAATAGGCGAGCCCTTTGTCCTCCATGGGACGCTCCTCCCCTCAGCCGTGGTTTCGTGGTCCGATGTGTAGCCGAGGCCGGACCGGCCGGCAACTCAGCCCGCGTCCGGGCTGTTGAACGCGCCGCACTTCTCGCACACGAAACCCGCGTATTCCGGCTCGCCGTCGTCGCCGATCCAGACTTCCACCTCGTTGCGCTCCGAGCAGTTGGAACAGTAGATCAGCGCAATACGGGTCTCGGGGTCGTAGTCGCATTCCACGCCGCCGAGGATGAGCGTCTCGGTAAAGGCCATGGCCGCCTCCTTGTCACGCTTCTTTGCGCGTGTGCCTTCTTGTAACACCGCCCGGCGCAAGGACAAGGGGCGCGGGGGGAATTTCCGCGGTCCCCATTGCCAGACGCCGCCGGCCACGCTATCCCCGACCGGCCGGCCGTCGCCGCCAAGGAAACGCCATGCCGCATCGCACTCCCGCAAGCCCCCTGGTCCTCCACGACGCCTTCGCCTTCCCCGGCGGCGGCGAGAAGGTGGCCGTGACCCTGGCACGGGCGTTTGGCGCGCAACTGCTAGCCGGCGAATACGATCCGGCAGCATTTCCTCCGGACTATTTCGACGTGCCGCCGCGAAACCTCGCCGCGGCCGCAAGCCGCCCGCTCGCCGCGCGGCTCTCCAAAACTTTGGCCATGCGCCTGGCGTTCGCGCGCATGCCGCCCGTGGCCGCGCCGCTGGCCATCCACAGCGGCTCCCTGTGCCTGCTCGCCCACGCCCGCATCGCCGCGCCGCAGGTGCTCTACTGCCACACGCCGCCGCGCATCCTCTACGACCACCGCGATTTCTACATGCGCCGCCAGTCCCTGCCGCGTCGGCCGCTCTACGCCCTGCTCCTGGCCGGCTACCGCCGTGCCTACGAGCGCGCGGCCCGGGCCATGGACGCCATCGTCGCCAATTCCGAAACCGTGCGCCGGCGCATCGAGCGCTTTCTCGGCCTGCCCGCCACGGTCGTGCACCCGCCCGTGGACACGGCCGCCTTCGCCGACTGCGGCCAGGAGCCGTTCTACCTTTCCACGGCCCGCGTGGACGTGCTCAAACGCGTGGATGTGGTGGTGCGCGCCTTCCGCGACATGCCGGACAAGCGCCTCGTGGTCGTTTCGGGCGGCTCGGAACTCGGCCGCGTGCGCGCGCTTGCCGCCGGCTGCCCCAACATCGACATCCGGGGCTGGACCGCAGACGCGGACCTCAAGCGTCTCATCGGCACCTGCCTTGCCACCGTCTACATCCCGCGCGATGAGGACTTCGGCATCTCGCCCGTGGAATCCATGGCCGCCGGCAAGCCGGTCCTTGGCGTGCGCGAAGGCGGGCTCACCGAAACCGTCGTGCACGGCGAAACGGGCCTCCTGCTGCCGCCGGACCCCGGACCGGACGACGTGGCCCGGGGCGTCGCCGCCCTCGACACGGCCACGGCCCGCGCCATGGCCCCGGCCTGCCGGGCGCGCGCGGCGCTTTTCGACACGCGCGTGTTCGTGGAGAAGATGCGCGGGGTGGTGGACGCGGTGATGGAGAAGCGGGGATAGAGAAGGGAAGAGGGAAGATGCCTCCGGCGGCCAGGAGGGGATGATCCCCTCCTGGACCTCCCCGACGGGGGATGGGTAAGGGGGTGAGAGGGCGGTCGTTGGGCGGGGCGGTGGACCATGTGGTCACGGAAATGCGGGCCACCCGCAGGCCGCAAAGC
>JAEWPX010000113.1 GCA_023399375.1 Pseudomonadota bacterium
TTCATCGAAAATCCTGGCGATCTTGGCCGCGGCCTGGGAATGGGTGGGCACGGCGTCTGCGGGCGCGGGTTCGGGTTCCGGCTCGGGCGCGGCGGCGGGCGCGGGCGGCGGTGGCGTGTCCTCGGCCGGGAAATCCCCGGCTCCGACGACCGGCGGCGCGGCCGGGGTGGCAGGCGCGCCGCCTTCGAGCTGCGCGGCGATGCGGGCGATGACCGGGGCGGTGTCCACGTCGCCTTCGCCGCCGGTCTGCTCGAGGTTCTCGATCATGGTGCGCAAAAGGTCCGTGGCCGCGAGGATCACGTCCATGATCTCGGGATTGACGGGAATGTTGCCCTTGCGCAGCTCGTCGAGGATGTTCTCCGCTTTATGGGCCAGGCCGTTGATGGCGTTTAAGCCGAGGAATCCCGAGGCTCCCTTGAGGGAATGCATGGGCCGGAAAATGTCGTTGAGAAGGCTCAAGTTTCCCGGGTTGCGCTCCAGCTCGAGGAGGTTGGGCTCGATGGTTTCGAGATGCTCCCTGGCCTCCACGATGAAATCGGCGAAAAGTTCCGGATCCATGAAATCCTGGCTCATCAAAGCACCTCGCGGCTGTCGAACGGCGTTCGCGTCCTATCCCAGCAGCATCTTGACGTTGCGCACCATCACTTCGGGTTGGGCGGGCTTGACCATGTACAGGTTGGCCCCGATGGAAAGGCCGGCATGGATGTCGCGCTCCTCGCCCTCGGTGGAAAGTACGACGATCGGCGTGTCGCGGTAGGCGTCTTGTTCGCGCACGGTCTTGATGAAGGTGATGCCATCCATGCGCGGCATATTGATGTCGGTGATGATGAGATCCACCTGCGGATCGGTGTAGAGCTTCTCCAACCCGTCCAGACCGTCCTCGGCGGCGGTCACCTTGAACCCTTCCTTGCGCATGATGAACGCCACAAGGTTGCGCACGGTCTTGGAGTCATCCACGATGAGGATATGCTTGGGCATCTACCTACCTCCTCAACTCTTCAAAACCTTTTGAAAAAGACTGTCAACGGAGAGGATGGCCACGAGCAGGTCGCCGACCTTGAGCAGTCCGGAAACCATCTCCGAAGCCACGCCCGCCCGGGCCTCGAGGCCCCACTCCACATCCTCCCCCCGCGCCTGGTGCATGGTGGTCAGGGCCTCCACGAGCAGCCCCACGAGCATCCCCCGGCAGCGGCACACGATAATGAAGCGGTCTTCGCCGCGCGCACCGGAAAAATCCATGATTCCGGCCAGATCAATCATGGGCACGACCCGGCCGCGCAGGTTGAGCATGCCCTTCACATGGGCCGGCGCGGCGGGCAGGCGGGTGACGGGCATGGCCCGCAGCACCTCCTGCACCCGGGCGATGTGCACGGCCAGTTCCTGGCCGGCCAGGCGGAAGCCCACGAGCTTGAGCTCCCGGGCCTCATGCATCGCTTCTTCCAGGGCGGCTTCCTCATCAAGCGGCGCGGCCGCGGCGGCGGCCGCTTCCGCGGTCCGGGCCGCGCCCGCGGAAGCGGCCGAAGCGCTTCCGTTGCCCGACGCGGCGGGCGGCGGCAGGAGCCCGGTGACCGAGGTGACGGCCGACGGCCGGGACAACCCTTCCCGGGCGAGGACGTCCTCGAAATCCGCACCCACGTAGCGCGTGAGAAAGGTCCGCTCCGCGTCGGTGAAGCCCCCGGCATGCGGTTCGGGCAGGGACACGGAGTCCTTGAAGTATTCTTCCAGGGTCGGGCTCACAGGGAAAGCACCTCTTGGGCCAGGGCATCGTACTCGCGAGCGCCGCGGCTGTCCGGGGCGAGGTCCTGGATGACGCAACCGGCGGCGCTGGCCTCGCGGAACTTGGTGTCGAGGCCGATGACCGTCTCGAACATGCGGCCGGCGAATTTCTCGCGCAAAAGCGCGAGCACCCGGCGGCAGGCCCTGGCGCGCCGGTCGCACATGGTGGCCAGGGCGCGGAAGGGTACGGGGCGCGGCAGCGCGGCGTTGAGCGCGCGCATGGTGTCGAAAAGGTTGCGCACGCCGTGCAGGGCCAGAAAATCCGTCTGGATGGGGATCACGCACAGGTCCGCGGCCACCAGGGCGTTGACCAGCACCACCCCGGTGTGGGGCGGACAGTCGAGCAGCACATGGTCGTACGCCGGTCCCGACGCCAGAGCTTCACGCAGCAGCACGCCTTTCCCCTTGCGTTCCCGCAGGTCCCATTCCATGTCCGACAGCCGGGCATGGCTCGGAGCCAGATCGAACGCCGCCTTTTCCGGCCGCGTCACCACGCGTTCCCAGGGCACGGCCCCGGGAGACGCGGCCCAAAACACTTCCGCCGACGAAGCGGCCACGGCCTCGGGAAAAATGCCCACATGGGCCGAGGCGCAGCCGTGGGGATCGAGGTCCATGACCAGGATCCGCCGGCCCGTGATGGCCAGCGCGGCCGCCAGGGACAGGGCCGTGGTGGTCTTGCCCACCCCGCCCTTCTGGTTCGCTATGGCCAGTACGCGCGGCGTCAACGCCCGTGTGTCCCGTCATCGACGTCCGCCGTCATGTCCCCTTACTCCTCCTTGCCGTAGATGATGGCGCCGGGATAATGCTTCGGACGAAAGGCCCGGGAGATGTTGTGCAAGGATTCCGAGTGGCCGATGAGCAGCTGGCCGCCGGGGAGCAGGTTGTCATAAAAGGCCGTGATGACGTTCTTCTTCATCTCGTCATCGAAATAGATGATCACGTTGCGGCAAAAGACGATGTGGGAGCGCTCCACGCGCTTGAGCATGGCCCGGTCGCTCAGGTTGATCTGGCCAAACGAGACCAGCCGCTTGACCTCGGGCTTGATCCTGAAATTCGGGCCGTCCGGCGTAAAATAGCGGGGCACGATCTCCTTGGGCGTGGTGCGCAGGCTGTAGTCGGTGTAGACACCTTCCTTGGCCTGGGCGAGCACGGCCTCGGAGAGGTCGTTGGCCGTGATGCGGATGTCCCAGGTGGCGAGTTCCGTGCGCAGCACCTCGTGGAGGATGATGGCGATGGTGTAGGGCTCCTCGCCGGTGGAGCAGCCCGCGGACCAGATGCGCAGCCGTTTTTGCCGGGCGGCGCGCAGCTTGTCCAGGACGTCCTTGAGTACCATGTCCTGAAAGACCTTGAGCTGCGGCGGGTTGCGGTAGAAACTCGTCTCGTTGGTGGTGATGACCTCGAACAGCCGGTTGAGCTCCTGGCGGCGTCCGGCGTCGTACTGCAAAAACGCGTGGTACTCGGAGAAGCTCTTGAGGTTGAGCTCCTTCAGCCGCGTTGCGAGACGGTTCTCGACCAGATACTTGCGGTTGTCGGCCACGTAGATGCCGGACTGGGCGTAGATGAAGTCCCGCAACTGGGCGAATTCCGCGTCGCTGATCTTGAGATCCTTGCGCAGCGAGATCGTCTTGGAAAAAAGCGAGGTCATGGACTAGCGCTCCCCTTGCTCGTCCCGCAGCCTGGCTATGGCCGCTTCCGCGGCGTCGACGAGTTCCGGGTCGTCGCCGCCGCCGAGGCGCAGGAGCCCTTCGAACGCCTGCGGCCCGCCCAGTTCGCCGAGCACTTCCACGGCCTTGAGCGCCACGAGCTTGCTCGGCTCTCCGGCCAGTTCGAGCAGTCGCGGCACGGCGTCGCGCTCGCCTCGGTTGCCGATCGCCTCCAGGGCCCGGATGCGCACCCAGTCGTCGGGGTCGGCCAGGGCCTGTTCCAGGTACGGATAGACCTTGTCGCTGTCGCAGCCGCCCAAAAGCTCCACCACGGCCAGGCGCACGTCGCGGTTCTCGTCGGCAAGACCGGCCACGATCAGCGGCAGACCGTCCTCCTCGTGGCCGCACATCTCGGCCAGTGCCTCCAGGGCGATCTTGCGGATGTCGGGCACCTCGTCGGCCAGGGCCTCCCGGATGACGTCCATGTGATCGCGCACGCCCATCTTGCCCAGGGCATAGACGGCCATGAGCCGGTCCATGGGCTCCCCGCTCGCGAAAAGCTCCCGGAAGCGGGCGTCGAGCCCTGCGCCGCCGATGGCCACGCAGGCGTCGAGCGCCGCCTCCTTGACCGCGTCGGAGGGATGGCCGAGCAGGCCGAAAACCGCCTCGCCGGCGTCCGCAAGCCGCAGCTTGCCGCCGAGGAAGGCCACGGCCTCGAGCAGCAGCGCCTCGTCGTCGTCGTCCAGCAGCGTCATGAAAAAGTCCTTGGCCTCCTCCCCGGCGATGGCCGCCAGGGCCTTGGCCGCCAGGGGGCGCGCCTCGTCCGGCAACTCGGGGAAGGCGTCCATGAGGAGCGCGGCGCAGTCCGGGCAGGGCAGGCCGGCGAGCACGTCCAGGGCCGCCAGCCGCCTGGCGTCGCCGCCCTCGCGCAGCGCCCGGCCCAGGGCGTCGCTCAGCCCGATCTCGCGCAATGCGGCAATGGCGTGTTCGTAGCGCTCCGGATGCCGCTCGCGGTCGAGGCGGGCGGCATGGGCGAGCACCGCCGCGGCCGCGGCCTCGCCGCCCACGGACCCGAGTCCGGACACGGCCGCGTCCTGCACGTCCTCCTCGTCGTCGCCAAGCGCCGCCAGGAGGTAGTCGCGGAAACGCTCGCGTTCGGCCGGCGACAGCAGGCTCAGGGCCTTGCCGCCGAGGATGCGCACCACGGCCTTGACGATCTTGTTGCGCAACACCTCGGGCGAGGCGTCCATGCGTTTGAGCAGCATGGTCACGGCCTTGATGTTGCCGATCTCGCCCAGGGCGTCCACGATCATGGAGGCCACGAGGTCGGAGCTCTTGTCCAGGGCCTTGACCAGCGCCCCCACCGAGGAGGCGTCGCGGATCTTGGCCAGGGCCTCGATGACCGCGAACTGGACCCACTCGTCGTCGCCGAGCGCCTTGCCCAGGCACGCGGCGGCGTCGGCGAAGGCCAGTTCGCCGAGGCTCACGGCCGCCTGGTAGCGGACGTTGACCTCGTGGTCCTTGAGCAGCGCCTCGCACAGGGGCGCGACGGCCAGTCTGGAGTCCGTGGAGCCCAGGATGTCCGACGCGAAAATACGGATGTCCGGGTCGGCGTCGTGCAGCAGTTCGATCAGCGTGGGGAAGTCCTGCACGCCCACGGCACGCAGGATGTCCATGGAGGCGTTGCGGGTCGGCGCGTCGTCGGAGCGCAGAAGCGGCTTGACCGCGCCCACGACCTCCTTGCCGCCGATCTTGCGCAGGGCCCGGTCGGCCGCCTCCTGCACGCCCATGTTGCGCGAGCACAAAAGCCCGGCCAGCAGGCCCACGGCCTCCACGCAGCCGTTTTCGCCGGCCTCGTACGCGGCGTCGCGGAGCACGTCCGTGTCGTCGCTGCCCAGTTTCCGGCAAAGTTCGTTGCAGTCCACCATGCCGCGTCCTCACCCGGCCCGCGGGCCGGTCACTTGTAGAGGTTTTGGAGGATGGCTTCGCCCATGTCGTCGATGTCCACGATCTCGTCGGCAAGCCCCGCGTCCACGATGGCCTTGGGCATGCCGTACACCACGCAGGTGGAGTCGGACTGGGCCAGGGCGCGACCGCCCTTGGCCTTGAGCGCGCGCATGCCTTCCAGGCCGTCGCTGCCCATGCCCGTGAGCACCACGCCGAGCGCCCGCCGTCCCACGCCCGCGGCCACGGCGTCGAACAGCACCGAAGCCGACGGTTTGTACAGGGCTTCCCGGGGTTCGTCGACCACCCGCACGTCGATGCGGCTGACCTTCTGGTCGATGCGCAGATGCCGCCCGCCCGGGGCCACGTAGGCCACGCCGTGCTGCAGCCGTTCGCCGTCCTCCGCCTCCTTGACCGTGATGCGGCACACGCCGTCGAGGCGCTTGGCAAAGGGGCCGGTGAAGGCGGCGGGCATGTGCTGCGCGATGAGGATGCCGGCCGGGAAATCCTGGGGCAGCGCGGAAAGCATTTTCTGAACCGCCGGCGGCCCGCCCGTGGAGACGCCGATGGCCACGAGGTCCCGGCACTGCGCGCCCGAGGGGCGGGCCGGGCGCGCGGGCCGCTCGCCGGCGGCGGGAACGCCTCCCGTCGCTGCGGAAGGGGCCGGCCGGCTC
>JAEWPX010000115.1 GCA_023399375.1 Pseudomonadota bacterium
ATCCCCCCCATCCTGGGGGGCGGGGGTGTTAAAACCCCCCCGCCCGCCGGAGGCACCTTTCCTCCCTCCCCCTCTCCTCACTCCCCCTTCACGAATTGTCCGCAAACGCCAGACGCACGCCGAGCAGGATGAAAAGCGCGCCCACGCCCTTGGTGCAAAGCGCGCGCACCCGTACGGCGCGGCCGACGCCGGCGGCCATGCGCGCCGCGCCCCAGGCGTAGAGAATGTTGCAGGCCGTGCCCGTGCACGTGAGGATGAGTCCGAGGCAGACGAAGGCCCAGGCCTTGTCCGGCGAAGACTGGTCGATGAACTGCGGCACGAAGGCCAAAAAGAACAGCGCCACCTTGGGGTTGAGCGCGTTGGTGAAAAAGCCCTGCACGTAGATGCCCCGTCCGGTGACGGCTGCCGTGCGGGGAACGCTTGTGGCTTCTTCTTTTTTCCTGAATGAAACGATCATGGTCAGCCCGGAATAGACGAGGTAGGCCGCGCCCACGAGTTTGACCACGGTAAAGGCCGTGGCCGACGCCGCGAGCAGCGCGGTCAGGCCGATGGCCGCGGCCGCGATGTGCACGAAGCAGCCCGTGCCGATGCCGAGCGCCGCGACGACGCCGCCGCGCGCGCCGTGCCCGGCGCTGCGGCTGACCACGTACAGCACGTCCGGCCCGGGAGCCAGGTTGAAAAGGATGCCCGAGAACACGAAAAGCCAAAGGTCGTGGATGCCGAACATACGGGAGATCTCCGCGCGCAGGATGCGCTTGCCGCGCGTCCGGGGCGTGCCGGGCCGCACAGAGGCCGCTCTATGCCAGGGCGCGCGCCGTGTCAAAAGCCGCGCCCTAAGGCCGCGTCCGTCCCGGCTGCACGGCGCGCAATGCCCGCTTTGCAACAAAATGGTAAAGCATCGGGGCGCATTGCCGCTGTCGCCGCCGTTGCCGACCGCGCCGCCACAGGCTGCTGCGCAGCAACGCGGCAGAGGGCAATCTTGCTTTGACACGCGGACGATTGCGCGGTATCAGCCCTCATCCGGACCCGCTGTTCCGCCAGGCGGAACGAGCGTTGCAAAAACCAGTCCTCCAGGATGGCTTTGTGGACAAAAAAGGCAAAACCTCGGACCCTCTCTCCCGCGGACTTGCCATCCTGGAACTGCTCGGCGTCGAGGACACCGGTTACACCCTCAAGGAAATCGCCGCCCGGGTCGGCATGAGCAAGACCTCGGCCCACCGCTACGGCAGCATGCTGTGCGACCAGGGCTACCTGACCCGCGACCCGCGCTCGGGGCTCTACCGCCTGGGCGTGCGCACGCTGTCCCTGGCGCTGGCCATCATCGAACACAACGACCTCGTGCGTCTGGTGCAGCCGCTGGTGGACGAGGCGGCCGCGCGCCACGGCGTGCACATCGACGTGGGCATCCTGGCCAACGACGCCATCTATCTGATCTACCGCCGGGATTCGCCGGACACCCGGGCCTACCGCTCCTTCAGCTATTCCTCGGCCCTGCACTATCTGGCGGCCGGCAAGGCGGCCATGGCGTTTCTCGAACCCGAGGCCCTGCGCGAACTCGTCGCCCGCCTCGACCTCGTGGCCCAGACCGCCCGGACCATCACCGACCCCGAGGCGCTGCTCGCCGATCTGGAGCAGGTGCGCCGGCAGGGGTTCGCCCGCAACAACGAGGAATCGCTGCCCGGGCTCATCGCCATCGGCGCGCCGCTTTTTTCGTTGCGCACGAGCGCCGTCATCGGGGCCATCAGCTTCGATTCGGCCACCGCGACCTATTCCATGCAGGAGTTCGAAGACCGTTTCGCGGGCTATCTCGTGGAACTGGCCAAGAAATTGTCGGCCGTGGTTTCGCTGTGAGCGATCCGGCGAGGGGAACAACACCAACGTGGAGGGACTGTCATGCGTAAACTGCTTTTCATCTGCCTGGCCCTGGTACTGGGCCTGGCCAACGTGGCCTACTGCGCCGACGACACCATCAAAATCGGCGTGTTCCTGCCGCTGACCGGCCAGAACGCCTTCGGCGGCCAGCTTGAGCTCGACGGCGTGCAGATGGCCAACAAGGAAAATCCCACCATTCTCGGCAAAAAAGTCGAGCTGTTCGTGGTGGACAACAAGTCCGACAAGGTCGAGGCCGCCAACGCGGTGCAGCGCCTGATCGAGAAGGAAAAAGTCCAAGCCATCATCGGCACCTACGGCTCCTCCCTGGCCATGGCCGGCGGCGAGGTTTCGGAAAAGGCCCACATTCCCCAGGTCGGCACCAGCTGCACCAACCCGCTGGTCACCCAGGGCAAGAAATACATCTTCCGCGTCTGCTTCATCGACCCCTACCAGGGCGCCGGCGCAGCCACCTACGCCTACAAGACCCTGGGCCTCAAGAAGGCCGCCATGCTCGTGGACGTCGCCAGCGACTACTCCGTGGGCCTGGCCAAGTACTTCGAGCGCTCCTTCACCAAGCTCGGCGGCACGATGGTCGGCACCCTCAACTACCAGTCCGGCGACCAGGACTTCACCGCCCAGCTGACCAAGATCATCGCCGAGAAGCCCGACGTCCTCTTCATCCCCTCCTACTTCGCCGAAGGCGCCATCATCATGAAGCAGGCCGCGGAGCTCGGCGCGACCTTCAAGATCATGGGCGGCGACGCCATGGACAACCCCAAGATCACCGACATCGGCGGCAAGGCGGTCGAGGGCTTCACCCACACCACCTTCCCCTATGACCCGTCCATGAAGAACATGAGCGCCATGGCCAAGAAGTTCACCGACGGCTGGCGCGCCATGTACCCGGGCAAGGAGCCCAACGTGAACTCTGCCCTCGGTTACGACGCCTACATGATCATCCTCGACGCCATCAAGCGCGCCGGCAAGGCCGATCCCGAGGCCATCACCAAGGCCCTGGCCGAGACCAAGGCCTTCGAGGGCGTCACCGGCAAGACCGCCATCAACGCCACCCACGACGCCGAAAAGCCCGTGGGCCTGGTCGTGATCAAGGACGGCAAGAAGCTCTACGAGGGCGAGATCGTCCCCGAACTCTAAACCGTTCGCCAAGCCCCGCCGCGCGGCCGGATTTCCGCCCGGCCGCGCGGCGCGCAAGGAGCGGCGCTCCCGGATGCCAACCCGCGACAAGGACTTCCCATGAACCTGGCCACCTTTATCCAGAATATCCTAAACAGCCTCACGCTCGGCAGCCTCTATGCCCTGGTGGCCATCGGCTACACCATGGTCTACGGCATCCTGCGCCTGATCAACTTCGCGCACAGCGAAATTTTCATGCTCGGGGCCTACTTCGTCTTCTGGGGCATCACCCTCGTCCACCTGCCCTGGCCCGTGGCCATGGTGCTCGCCATCCTCGTCACCGCAAGCCTCGGCGTGCTGGTGGACCAGGTGGCCTACAGGCCCCTGCGCGACGCCCCGCGCATCTCGGCGCTGATCAGCTCCATCGGCGTCTCCTTTTTCCTGCAAAACGTGGCCATCGTCTTTTTCCAGGCCATCCCCCGCGAGGTCTACCGGCCGCAGTGGCTGGAAGACCCCATCCTCTTCCACGGCGTGCGCGTGCTGCCGCTCACGCTCTTCGTGCCCCTGCTCTCCCTCGTCCTCATGCTGCTGCTCATCTACATCGTCTACCGCACCAAGACCGGACTCGGCATGCGGGCCATCAGCAAGGACATCGAGACGAGCTACCTGATGGGCGTGCCCGTCAACCGCGTCATCGCCGTCACCTTCGGCATCGGATCGGCCCTGGCCGCGGCCAGCGGCATCATGTGGGCGCTGCGCTATCCGCAGCTCCAGCCCATCATGGGCACCATCCCCGGCTTCAAGGCCTTCATCGCCGCCGTGTTCGGCGGCATCGGCTCCATCCAGGGCGCGGTCATCGGCGGCATCACCCTGGGGTTCATCGAAATCATGACCGTTGCCTTCTTCCCGGATCTGGCCGGTTATCGGGACGCCTTCGCCTTCGTGCTGCTCATCCTCGTCCTGATGGTCAAACCGACCGGACTGCTCGGCGAAAGACCGGAGGATAAAGTCTGATGCGACGCGGCCGCACCATCCTGCTCAACGTCCTGGCCATCGGGGTCCTCGGCCTGCTGCTTTCCCTGGCCGAGGCCTATTGCAACGGCTATCAGACCCAGATCCTGAACCTGATCGCCATCAACATCATCCTGGCCCTGTCCCTGAACCTCATCTACGGCTTCACCGGGCTCTTCAGCTTGGGCCACGCCGGGTTCATGGCCATCGGGGCCTATGTCTGCTCCATCCTCATCATGACGCCGGACCAGAAGGACATGCTCTTCCTGCTCCAGCCGGCCTACGACTGGGTGCAAAACGCCCATGCCCCGTTCTTCGCGGCCGTGCTGGCCGGCGGCGCGGTGGCGGCGATCTGCGGGGCCATCGTCGGCATTCCGCTCCTGCGCCTGGGCGACGACTACCTCGGCATCGCCACCCTGGGATTCGCCGAGATCGTCCGCGTCGTGGCCAACAACATCCCGCGCCTGACCAACGGAGCGCTCGGGTTCAAGGGCATCCCGGCCTACGCCGACCTGTGGTGGAACTTCGGCTGGGCGCTGGTCACCCTCTACGTCATCGTGCGCCTGCTCCAGAGCAATACCGGCAACGTCCTCAAAGCCATCCGCGACAACGAGATCGCGGCCAAGGCCATGGGCGTCAACGTGTTCCGCTACAAGCTGCTCTCCTTCACCGTGGGCTCGTTTTTCGCGGGCGTGGGCGGCGCGCTGCTGGCAAGTCTTTTAACCACCATCGACCCCAAGATGTTCCTGTTCACCCTGACCTTCAACGTGCTCATGATCGTGGTCGCCGGGGGCCTTGGCTCGCTCACCGGCTCGGTGCTGGCCGGAATCGGCATCACCGTGCTGCTCGAATGGCTGCGCGTCGTGGAAAACCCGGTGGACCTCCTGGGCTTTTCCCTGCCGGGCATCCCGGGCATGCGCATGGTGGTCTTTTCCCTGGCGCTCATCGTCATCATCCTCTTTCGCCGCGAAGGGCTCATGGGCATGCGCGAGCTGACCTGGCGCTCCCTGGCCGGCGTCTTTTCCCGGGAGAAGGCCTGATGCAACCGACGCCAACAGACGTGATCCTCGAAACCCGCGACCTGAACATGCGCTTCGGCGGCCTGCTCGCCGTGTCCGACTTCTCGGCCGTCTTCCCCCGGGGCAGCATCACGGGGCTGATCGGCCCGAACGGCGCGGGCAAGACCACCTGCTTCAACATGATCACCGGCTTTTACAAGCCGACTTCCGGGCAGGTCGTCTTCCACGGCGAGGAAGTACAGGGCCGGCCGCCCCATGCGCTCTGCCGCGCCGGCATCGCCCGCACCTTCCAGAACATTCGCCTGTTCAACAACGAGACGGTGCTCGAAAACGTCATGATCGGCCGCCACCTGCGCCAGAAATCCAACTGGCTGCAAACGCTCGTCTTCATGCCGGCCGCCCTGCGCGAGGAAAAGGAAATCCGCGCCCGCTGCATGGAGCTCCTCGACGTGGTCGGTCTGGCGGACCTCGCCGGGGAAAAGGCAGCCAGCCTCCCCTACGGCGCGCAGCGCCGCCTGGAGATCGCCCGCGCCCTGGCCACGGAACCGTCGTTTCTGCTCCTCGACGAGCCCGCCGCCGGAATGAACCCGCAGGAATCCGAAGACCTCATGGGTTTCGTGCGCACCATCCGCGAAGCCTTCGGCCTCACCATCCTGCTCATCGAACACGACATGAAGGTGGTCATGGGCATCTGCGAACACCTCTGGGTGCTGGACTACGGCCAGACCATCGCCTCCGGCCCGCCCGAGGCCATCCGGTCCGACCCCAAGGTCATCACCGCCTACCTCGGCGAGGAGCAGTCCCATGCTTGAGATCCGCGACCTCCACGTCGCCTACGGCGGCATCCAGGCCGTCAAGGGCATCTCCATCGACGTTCCGACCGGCCAGATCGTCACCCTCATCGGAGCCAACGGCGCAGGCAAGACCAGCACCCTGCGCGCCATCTCCGGCCTTTGCAAAAACCGCAAGGGCACCATCACCTGGAACGGCAAGGACATCACCGGTAGCGATCCCGTCTCCATCGTCAAGGCCGGCATCGTCATGTCCCCCGAAGGCCGCCGCATCTTCCCGCACCTGACCGTCCTCGAAAACCTCCAGCTCGGGGCCTACAGCCGCAACGACAAGGACGGCATCGCCAGCGACATGACCTGGGTCTTCGACCTGTTCCCGCGCCTAAGCGAACGCCGCAGCCAGAAAGGCGGCACCCTCTCCGGCGGCGAACAGCAGATGCTCGCCGTGGGCCGCGCGCTCATGAGCAAACCCGCCCTCGTCATGCTCGACGAGCCGAGCCTCGGCCTTGCGCCGCTGCTCGTGCGCGAAGTCTTCGACATCATCCAGGAAATCAACGAGAAAGGCATGACCGTGCTGCTCGTCGAACAAAACGCCCACGCCGCCCTCAAAGTCGCCCACAAGGCCTACGTCCTCGAAACCGGACGCGTCACCCTCTCCGGCACCGGCGAGGAACTCATCGCCGACGAACGCGTGCGCGCGGCGTACTTGGGTGGATAGGAGAGGGAAAGGCGAAGAGGCCACCGGCGGCCAGGAGGGGATGATCCCCTCCTGGACCTCCCCGACGGGGGAGGGGTAAGCGGGTGGGAGGACGGTCATTGGGTGGGGCGTCGGGGTCTGTGGTCGCGGAAATGGGGCGGCCCCGCAGGCCGCAAAGC